>QIAW01000107.1:0-4079 GCA_003225655.1 Acidobacteriota bacterium | reverse complement strand
GCGAGGTTGGACGGCGCGTCAACGAACTAAGAGCTCTGGTCGAACAACAGGTTGAAAGCGCCCAGGGAAAAATTTCCGGAGGAGTGCAGGTCTCCGCTGACAAGTTCGACATCACCCTCCCCGGCACCCGGCGGCAAATTGGCGCCGAGCATCCGATCATTAAGACGATGAATGACATCGTCAACGTCTTCCGCGCCACGGGATACTCCGTCGGCACCGGCCCGGAGATCGAGACCGACTACTACAACTTCGAGTCGCTCAACTTTCCGCCCAACCACCCCGCGCGCGACACGCAGGATACGCTGTTCATCGCGGGGCAGGAATCGAAGCCGCAGCGCGAGCGCCTGCTGCTGCGCACGCATACTTCGCCGGTGCAGATCCGCACCATGGAGCGGCAGAAGCCGCCGGTGCGCGTGGTGATCCCCGGAAAAGTGCATCGCAGCGATACTGCCGATGCCACCCACTCGCCGGTGTTTCATCAGGTCGAAGGTCTCGCCGTAGATGCCAACATTACTTTCTGTGACCTCAAGGGCACGCTTGACCATTTCTTCCCTTCGTTCTTCCCCTTTACCGAACCCAGCGCCGACGTAGCTGTCAGTTGCTTCAAGTGCGGCGGCAAGGGCTGCCGCATCTGCAAGCAGGGCGGATGGATCGAGCTGCTGGGCTGCGGCATGGTTGACCCCAACGTCTTCGAATTCGTAAAAAACAACGGCTACGATCCCGCCAGGATCAGCGGCTTCGCCTTCGGCATGGGTGTAGAGCGCATTGCCATGTGCATGTATGAAATTGACGACATCCAGTTGTTTTACCAGGGTGACGTGCGCTTTCTGGAGCAGTTCGCATGAGAATCTCTCCCGCGTGGCTGCGCGAATTTGTGGAGATCAAGGCCGACGACCGCACTCTGGCTAACGAATTGACGCACGCCGGAATTGCCGTGGAATCGCTCCACGGCGAAGGCGCGAACACTATCTTTGAAATGGACCTTACCACCAACCGCGTGGACGCCATGAACCACTACGGCGTGGCCCGTGAGTGCTCGGCCATCTACAACCTTGAGCTGAAGCCGATCCAGCCGAAGCTGCCGGCGGCGAAGGGCAAAGCCGATTTCAAGATCGAGATCGAAGATAAGCCGGGATGCGCCCGCTACACGGCACGCATCATCCGCGGGATAAAGATCACCTCGTCGCCGCAGAAAATTCAAGAACGGCTGGAGCTGCTGGGCGCGGGCCGCATCAGCAACGCCGTTGACGCCAGCAACTACACCCTGCACGAGATAGGGCATCCCACCCACGCCTTCGATCTCGATCTGCTCGAAGGTGGAACTATCATCGTACGCCGCGCCCGTGCCGGAGAAATGCTCAAGACACTCGACAGCGTCGAGCGCAAGCTGCATCCTGAAGACCTGGTCATCGCTGACGCCAAAAAGCCGGTGGCCCTGGCGGGAGTCATGGGCGGCTTTGACACCATGATCACGGAAAAGACGAAAAACATTCTTATCGAATCCGCTTGGTTCGACCCTGCAAGTGTTCGCAAGACGGCACGCCGTCAAGGCATGCATACCGATGCCTCGCACCGCTTTGAACGTGGCGCCGACTTTGGCGCGACTTCCCTGGCCTGCGCGCGTGTGGCCGAACTGGTTCTGGCTTCCGGTGGCGGCGAGCTTGCCGGCGGTGAGATCGACGCGGTAGCGCGCAAGATGCTGCGGCGTCCTGTCCGGCTGCGCCGCAGCGAGGTGTCGCGCATCCTGGGGCAAGAGATCCCGGTCAAAGATATTCTCCGCATCCTGGCGTCTGGACATTGAGCGCGAAATCGACCTCATTGAAGAAATCGCCCGCGTCTACGGCTACAACAACTTCCGCAATAGCCTGCCCACGTTCGTAGGCAGCGTGGTGGAATTGCCCGAGGCCGCCGCGGATACCAAGCTGCGCTCGACGCTGCTCGCCCTGGGATACGATGAAGCCGTCTCTCTTACTTTCATCAGCACCGCCGATGCACAACAATTCGCCCCCACGGCGAAAATCGCAGAGTTGGCGAACCCGTTGAACGACGAAGCCACAGTGATGCGTACTTCACTCGTGCCCGGCATGCTCGACATGCTGGCCTATAACCTCAACCACGGGTCGGAGGACGTTCGTCTTTTCGAGGCAGGCAATGTCTTCGAACTCTCGGGCTCGGGACGAGAGGAACATAAACGCATCTCGGTGGGAGCCACGGGAAAGAGCAATCCTGGCAGCGTGCACTCCCCTGTGCTTCCTTATTCTTTTTTTGATCTCAAGGGTGATGTGGAAACGCTGCTGGCGGCCTTTGACTATCAGGCCCTCTGCTTCAGCGCGGATGGCGCCGGTGAATACTTTCACCCTGGCCGCTCAGCGCGCGCAGTGATGGATGGCGCGACCGTGGCCCGGTTGGGACAAATCCATCCTCAGATCACCACGGCGCGCAAAATCAAGCAGGAGATCTACGTCGCCGAACTCCTGCTCGACAGCCTGTACAAGCATGATTTGCGTCGTCCGCAATACAGGCCGCTCTCCCGCTTCCCTGCCGTGGAGCGCGATTTCTCCTTTCTCCTCGACGTGCAGGTGGAGTATGCCCAGATCCGCCGTGCGCTGGCTGGCTTGCGTATCCCCGAACTGCAAGGCTTTGCTCCCGCCGACTTGCTGCGCGGCAAAGAGGCGGAGAAAGCCGGCATCCCCGCTGGCAAGTATTCGCTGCTGCTAAGGGTCAATTTCCAATCTCCCGACCGCACCCTGCGCGATGACGAAGTCGCCGCCTGGTCGGCAAAGATCGTTGAGAGCTTGACAAAGCTTGGTGGATATCTAAGAAGCTCTCAATAGCCGTCAGTAATCAGCACCGGGCAAGCAATCAGCACTCAGCATTCAGCACTCAGCCCATATAGTGAATGCTGATTGCTGAATGCTGAATGCTGTTTTATACTTCGCTCACATAAATTTTTGCAAAGGAACTCCTCCCATGTCTGTGAAGGCGGCGCCCGAAGTTGAGTCCAGTATATCCACCGACGATTTCCAGGCCCTGGAAGAAAAGATCTACCGCACCATCGAGCTGCTGAAGCAGGCCCGCGAGGGGCAGGCGGTAGCCGAGCGCGAAGCGCGCCGGCTGCGGGAGCAGGTCAGCGGCCGCGACCAGGAGACCGAGTCCCTGCGCCGCGAGGTTGTGTCCCTGCGCCGCGAGCGCGAGGAGGTCCGCGGACGGGTGGAAAAGATGCTCAAGCAAATTGATGCGTTGACGGCAGACGATTCTGCGCGATAATCAATCTAACGCCAGCCGCAAGACCGGAGCGCAGACAGACCGCGCCGCATCAACCAGCACGTTTCCGGTGCAGCCCAGGCTGCATCATGAGGGAGAAACGAGTGAGCAAACAAAACGGCGCCGCCACCAGCGTGCGCGTGGAAATCTACGATCAGCCGTACAACCTGCGCGGCACCGATCCCGACTACATCTTTAAGCTCGCCGACTACGTGGACGTGAAGATGCGCACCGTTGCCGAGCAGACCTCTACCGTCGATTCGTTGCGCCTGGCGGTGCTGGCGGCCCTCAACATCGCTGACGAGTATCATCTGCTCAAGCGCAAGTATGACGCCATCGCCTCCGAGTACAACCAGCGCGCCCACCAGCTATCCGGCAAACTGGATGAGGTATTGAAAGAGACCGCCCGCAAAGCGGGATAAATCAGCCTTTAGCCACAATGCTTTTAGCGAAAGGCTAAGAGCCAACAGCTAAGGGCTTCTTTTCGGCAATTCTGCTTCCAACTTTTTTTACCAAACCCTTGCCATCTTCCCCAGATTTCTTTAGCATCGCGAATATGAGCCGGCCTGCAAAGTTTGTGCTGGTGATCACCGTTATTTGAACCAACATTCAAATGAACGGGAGCCCGACTCGAATCGGCCTGGTGTGCAACGTTCCGTCATGCGGAAATGCCTAAAGGGCTGCGGAGGGCGCCCAAACTGTCTAACGACAGGTTCATTAGCGGCTCACCTCACGGCCCCGTGGGTCGGCTTCACTGTTTGCCGGCGGCAGACCCGTCTCCTCCTCTTGTTACAATCTTCTAGACATCTTTCATG
>QIAW01000605.1 GCA_003225655.1 Acidobacteriota bacterium | reverse complement strand
TTGACGGCGATGGACATCCAGACCTGCTGGTGTGGTCCGAGAATGGCGTGATACTCCTGAAAAACGGCATTACACCGGTTGCCGGCGCCGGACTCGAAGAGCTGAAAGGTGTAGTGTCGATTGCGCCCGGTGACTTCAACAATGACGGGCTGGCCGATTTGGCGGTCATCACACACTCGGGTGCGGAGCTTTACCTGAACCGAAATGGGAAGTTCGAGAAATATCCTGCGAAGATGCCATCCGGAACTTTCACCAAAGCAGTCTGGCTTGATTATGACCATGACTACGATCTGGACCTGATTCTTCTAGGTGATAAATCAGTGCTGCTGCGCTATGAGGGCGCGGCCGGCTTCAGCGATCAGAGCAGCCACTTCCCTTTCGTGAGCGGCCGCGCGGTCGATGCCGCTGTTTTTGAGCTTATCCCGGATAACAACGAAGCAGACCTGGCCGTGCAATACGATGACGGTTCGACTGTCGTGTATCACGATAAATTGCTTGGACACTACGAGGCTGAGGCACAGCCGCAACTTGGGCGGGTTGGAAGCGGCTCAGCATACCTTCAGGCTTTCGACATTAACAACGATGGATGGAGCGACCTCGTTTTGACTACCTCTGCGGGAATCCAGTTGATCATGAATGATCATGGCAAGCTGGTGAAGAACGCCGATGCTCTGCCGTTCATCCGTGCGCTATCAGCGCATCCCGAAGAAACTGTGGCGCCCAACTTAACTGGTCCCGCGGTGCTGGTTGATTTGGCAAATCGCTCGATGGCAGAGCTGGTAGCAAGCGGCTCCCTCTATCGCAACCTGGGACAGGGCAAGTTTGAATTGGCGCGCGCGGAATCGCTGTTGCGCGGGGTCACCGGGGTTCAGGCTGATTTTGATGGCGACGGACGCGTGGACCTAGCGATGGTCACACAGGATGGCTCGGTAGAACTCTTGAAGAATGACACCGTGACCACAAACCACTTCCTGCAAGTTCAACTGCAAGGAGTGAAGAACTTTAAACTGGCGGCGGGCGCGGTGGTCGAGGTAAAGGCCGGCGCCTGGTACCAAAAAAGAACTTACGCAGGCGTGCCGCTGGTGTTTGGACTACGTGACTATTCCGAGGCTGACACCGTGCGCATCACCTGGCCAAACGGCCTGGTGCAAAATGAGACCAGGCAGCTCGCAGGCAATCAGGCGGCGTACAAGGAAAAGCCGCGGCTTTCAGGGTCGTGCCCCATGATCTTCGCCTGGAATGGAAAGAAGTTCGAGTTCATTACCGACGTGCTGGGCGTAGCTCCTCTGGGCGCCAGCAGTGGCGATGGAGATTACTTTCCGGTGAACCACCGGGAGTATATCCGAATTCCCGAAAACGCACTCCATTTCCGCGGAAATCACTACGAGATACGCATCACGGAAGAGTTACGCGAGGTTTCATATCTCGACAAGATCCAGCTCATCGCGGTCGATCACAAAACAGGCGAAGAGCTATTCACGAACGACAAGTTCTCTGGCCCGCCTTTTCCTAAGTTCCGGCTCTACGGCGTGAAGCACAAGAGATATCCGATCAGCGCCAAAGACCAGGAGGGCGCCGACGTGCTGCCGCGGTTGCTCGAGCGCGATGGCAAATATGTAAACACGTTCCGCCGTAACTCCTCGGGCGTGGCAGAGCTGCATCATATTGATCTCGATTTCGGCAAATCTGCGCCGGAGAATCGCGCCGTGCTGGTGCTCAATGGATGGGTTGACTGGGCCGATGGCAGCACCTTCCGCGCGGCAGGACAGGAGAGCAAAGAAGGACTAATCTTCCCTTACCTGCAGGTGAAGGACGCGGCAGGAAGATGGCAAACCGCGATCCAAGATATGGGCATGCCCTCGGGCAAGCCCAAGACAATTGTGGTCGATCTCAGCGGCAAGTTCTTGTCGAAATCCCGCGAGATAAGGATCGTCACCAACCTGTGCGTTTATTGGGACGAAATCTTTCTCAGCGAACAGGCGGCGCCCCCTGCGGTCAAAATGACGCCTCTGAGCGCTGAGTCTGCCGACCTGCGCTACCGCGGATTCTCGCAGCCGGTGATTGATCCCGCACACACACAGCCCGAGGAGTTTGATTACCAAACGTGGTCGGCAACAACCATGTGGAACCCCACGCCTGGACTTTATACCCGTTACGGAGAAGTCGCAGAGCTATTGCTACGCATGGATGACCGCATGGTAATCATGGGCTCAGGAGATGAAATTCGCCTTCGCTTCCATGTGCGCAGCCTGCCGCCTTTGCCGCGAGACTGGGAGCGAACCTTTCTTCTGCTGGTGGATGGCTGGGCCAAGGATGCGGATGCGAATACCGCCTATAGCAGATCCGTGGAGCCTTTGCCTTTTCATGGAATGACCAGTTATCCCTATCCGTCTTCGCAGCATTTTCCCAGTGATAAGATTCACCGCGCTTACCAGGAGCGATTCAATATACGAACGCCGATCCCCGATCTGGGGATGTTGAGGACTCCGGATCAGCCGGCTCACTAGAGCTGGTTTCATAAATCCCCGAGGCGGCGAATTTTGAAAACCTCAGAGGCTAAAGCCCGCATTTCTGAATGCCTTTAACGGCACGGCTGAAGAGGCTGCGGAAAAACGTTTGTTCTGTGCGCTCCGCTTCGCTACCGCGCAAGCCTGCGGCAGCGAGGAAGTGTTATTTTTCAGACTTACGGCACGACTGAAAGTCGTGCCCTGATACAAGGCTTCACACACACGGACTTTTTCCGCAACCTGTGAAGCCGTGCCCTTTCAAAGCCTATTTATGAAACCAGCTCTAGCATCCTTTTCATCTACTCTTGCACCGTTTCTTGTGCAATCGGTGCCCAATTGTATTGCCATCTTTTCAATAACTTGAAGTCGAAACGTCACGGAGACAAGATTCACCACTTATTTGTACGCAAATTTTCCGGGGCGCGCTGTCTAGTAAGTGAAATTACAAGTGTGTCTTTTTTACGCGGCTGATATCTGAAAGTTCTCTACTACTAAGATCAGGCTGGTAAGATCAGGCTGGCAAAGTTGCGGACGAATCGTGTATTACCGAGATTTACCCGGGAGCAGAAGACGTGGATGTTCAAACTATTCAAGCCAAGATCAAACAGGCAATCAGCCAGGTAACGGGCATCAAGCCTGAGGCAATTCCCGACTCCGCCTCCTACGCCGAAGACCTTGGCCTGGACTCTCTTTCTATTCTCGAGATCACAGTGAGCGTGGAGAGCCAGTTCAAATTTCAGGCCACAGATGAAGAGTTGGCCGCGATTCGCACTGTGGAAGATACTGTCAACCTGGTCAAGAAGCGGCTGTGCGTGGAAGTGGCATGAGCAGGCAGGCCACGATAGTAGTAACGGGGTTGGGAATGCTGACCCCGATTGGGACTGGACGCGAGCAATTCTGGAACGCGCTCGTCGGGGGACGCTCGGGTATTGGACCGGTAAAGAGTTTTGACACCAGCAACTATAGTGTCCACCTGGGAGCTGAGATTCAAGATTTCCAGCCGCAGAACTATGTATCTGAACTGGCGCCGGAGTCGATTGGCCGCTCGTCGCAGTTGGCCATTGCAGCGGCCCGCCTGGCGCTGTCGGATGCGTCGCTTGATCTGAACAAGATTGACCTGGAACGCGCCGGCGTTTGTGTTGGCACCACCTCGGGCGAGCCGCACTTCATTGAGCGATTTGACGATCATTATGTGCAAGGCAACCTGGCAAACGTGGGTGAGGAATTCATCACCCGCTATCCCTGCCACGTCGTCGCCGGACACGTGGCCGGCGAATTGGGCTTTGGCGGTGAAACCATGATGATTGCCACGGCGTGCGCCGCCGGCAATTACGCCATCGCCCGGGCCTGCGACCTCCTGAGTGCGGGAAAAGCCGAGGCGATGCTGGCGGGCGGTGCAGATTCCTTTTCGCGCATCACCTACACGGGGTTTGCGCGTTTGGGGGCCATCGCTCCAGAAGTTTGCCAGCCTTTTGACCGCAAGCGCAAAGGAATGGTCCCAGGAGAGGGCGCGGCGATGCTGTTGCTCGAAACGAAAGAGCAGGCAATCGCCCGCGGTGCGCGTATCTATTGTGAGATTGGTGGCTACGGGCTTTCCTGTGACGCCCACCACATGACAGCGGCGCATCCCGAGGGCCAGGGTGCGGTGCGGGCGATGCGCATGGCCCTCGAACAAAGCGGCATAACACCGGAAGATGTGGATTACATCAGCGCTCACGGCACCGGCACGCCCACCAATGATCGCCTGGAAACAATTGCGGTGAAGAGGACATTCGGCAGCCAGGCTTACAAGATTCCTATCAGCTCGGTGAAATCGATGCTGGGACACACCATGGGAGCGGCCTCAGCCATTGAAGCGGCTGTCTGCGCCTTGACCATTGAGCGCGGCGAAATTCCACCGACCATGAACTGGCACGAGCAAGATCCCGAATGCGACCTGGATTACGTGCCCAATGTTGCCCGCCAGCACAAAGTAAGAGTAGCGATGAACAATGCCTATGCTTTTGGCGGCACCAATTCTTCGCTGGTGTTGCGCGAATGTATGGCGTAAGCACGGGAAGCTAGCGACATGAAAAGAAGAGTGGCCATCACCGGTATGGGAGTGATTTCATCGCTGGGAAACTCTTCGGCTGAATTGCATTCGGCGTTATGCAAAGGCGATACCGGCTTGCACAAGATCGAGGGCGAAGCTTTTCATGGATTCCAATGCCGGCAGAGCGGGAACCTGCTCTCTTTTCAACCTGAAACTTTTCTGCAAGGAAAGCCGTTGCGGTCTCTGGATCGCACCGGGCGCATGGTGGCAGCCGCGGCAACGCTGGCGCTGGCCAACAGCGGCTGGAGCCGCGAAACCTTGAGCCAACGCGATGTCGGTTTGGTTCTGGGGACCATGTTTGGCAGCGTGCACACCATCTCAGAATTTGACCGGCGCGCGCTGGTGGAAGGTCCGGCGTATGCCAGCCCTTTGGATTTTGCTAATACCGTCATCAATGCGGCCGCGGGCCAGGCCGCGATCTGGCACAACCTGCGTGGCATCAATTCCACGATTGCGTGTGGAGCAGCCTCGGGCCTTGCGGCTTTGAGTTATGCCGCTGACCTGGTTCGCTACGGACGGCAGACAGCCGTTCTTGCCGGCGGGGCAGATGAGTTCTGCTTTGAATCCTTTTGCGGCTTCGAGCGCGCGCGGCTGCTCTGCGCGGCTGCGGATGACGGCGAATTTGCCATTCCCTTTGACGCACGGCGCACCGGATTCGCGCTGGCAGAGGCCGCAGCCTTACTCATGCTTGAAGAATGGGAAGCTGCACAGGCGCGAGGTGCGCGAATTATGGGAGAAATTGTCGGACACGGTAGTGCTTACAATCCCATGCGTCGCAGACAGAACGGCGGCTCCAATGCTATTGCGCGGGCGATACGCGCCGCCACAGAAGATGCTGAGGTTTCCCCTGCTGAAATAGCTTGCGTAAGCGCTTCCGCCAACGGCAGCACTGTTATAGACAAGGAAGAAGCCGTCGCCCTCAAGGCCGTATTCAACGGCAAGGGATCGCAAATCCCGGTCACCTCGATCAAGTCCATGCTGGGAGAGACGCTGGGAGCCTCCGGCGCCGTGCAGGCGATTGACCTGATTGAGAGCTTGTCCAATGGCGTATTGCCGGGATGTTTGGGATTAGACAAGACTGAAGCCGATATGCCCGACCTTGATCTCTGTCGCGAGCCGCGAAAGCTGCAGGCAGGTTGCGGCCTGGGTCTGGTAAACTCCGTTGGCTTCGATGGCCATGCCTGTGCGCTGCTGGTTGCACGGACGTGACTACAAAGTTAAGTTCGCTTCAGAGTGAGGAGGGAATTTGTCCACAGTACGCGAAGTGGTGTCGCCCGTTGCCGAATCTCCGGAAGCAGCTCCGCTTGTACCCCGCTTTGAGAAACAAGGGTATGACCAAGCTGCTGTTGCTGCCCGGCGGAAGTGGCAGGAAGAAAAAACCGGGCACAGTTTCAAACATATTGGATCTCACTCAATTCCCAGCGAACAAATGCGGGGAAACATTGAGAATCCCGTGGGCGCGGTCCAGATGCCGCTGGGAATCGCCGGGCCGCTCTTGATTCATGGCGCTTACGCGAAGGGAGTTTTCTACGTCCCGCTGGCCACCACGGAAGGAGCGTTGGTGCGCTCCTATGAGCGTGGCATGGTCACATTGACCCGCGCCGGCGGGATTACCACTCGCATCTATACCGATGAAAACCGCGTCTCCCCTGTCTTTCTCTGCGCTGACGTCGCCGCAGCTCATGATTTCGCCTCTCACCTGAATGAAAACTTTTCTACCATCAAGGAACAGGCGGAAAGCACCACTCGGCATGGAAAACTGCTTCGTATAGAATGCCAGCCCATCGGGCGAGAAGTGATCGTAAACTTCTGCTACTTCACCGCTGACGCGCAAGGCATGAACATGATTGTGAAGGCCACAGAACGCGCATGCCAGTGGATCTTAAGCCAAAGCCACGCGCAGACCTTCTACATCTTCAGCGGGCTCAGCTCCGAAAAGCGGGGCAGTGGTTCTCTGCTTTCCGGAGGCAAAGGCAAAAAAGTGGTGGCCGGAGCACTGCTTTCTTCTCCGCTTATCGGCGACTACCTGCATGTGACTCCCACACAACTGGTCGAGCTGTGGCACCACACTGTTTTAGGACATATGCAGGCCCATACCATCGGCTACAACGCGCACTACGCGAACGGCCTTGCGGCGCTCTTTATTGCCTGCGGCCAGGATGTGGCCAACATTGTGAACGCGGCCACTGGCATTACCAATTTCGAGCTCATTAACAGCGAACAAGTTTATGTAAGTGTGACCTTGCCCTCTTTGACCGTAGCCACGGTGGGCGGCGGCACCGCGCTTGGAACCAGCCGAGAGTGCCTGGAAATGCTGGGCGTTGCGGGAGAGGGCCGCGCTCTCAAACTTGCCGAAATTACTGCCGCGACTTTGCTGGCGGGTGAAATTTCCATGGCCGCGGCCATTGCCAGCGGAGAGTTCGTCAAAGCGCACGATGATTACGGCAGAAACCGGCCAGAACCTTAGGAACCGCACGGACAGGCTGTATTGTGCAAGCTTTGATTGCGACGAAAGCATTTTTGTTTTCCCAGGAGAAGCTCTATGTTGCGGAAATCAGAGTTAGACCCGATCATGACCGGCGCGTATTGCGAGGGCCAGTCACGGTTTGGCGACTTAGGACTCAGCTTTGAAACCTATGCCGGCCGTATTGCTGCGATTGTAAAAAAATATCTGGGTTCTCCGTCAAAAGATGTGGCGATCAACTTTGTGAAGGGCCTGCACGGCCGCGATCTCTACCTCACCACGGCATGCGCGCAGAACAGCCCGGGGACCAGACAACAACATTCCGCGGACGTTTCCCTCGAACGCGCGGGCCTTGCCTGGAAGACGCTGGAGACAACGTACAAAACCTTTATCTGTGACCTGGTCCGGTTCTCGTATCGTATAAGTTTCGCGACCCAGGACCTGGCAGACAACATTCTTGCCGAGTTGTTCCTGCCTGACCGCTCTGGAACCAGCCGCATCGCCTCTTATGACGGGCGCAGCTCGCTCAGCACCTGGTTGAGAGTTGTGGTTTGCAATCGGGCCATCAATGCCCAGCGATGCAATTCTTTTTCCAAGAGCTCAGAGCTGAAAATGGAGCTGCCTGACGAGCCGGCGCTGCGCAACCTCGAGTTGACTGTTCGGGCCGAGCGGTATGGAACCGTGCTGGAAGACTCCATGGCTTCAGCTTGCCGAGGATTGACCCCACGGGAGCGCCTGATCTTGCTCTGGCGTTACGAGGATGGGCTGCAACTGGGAGAAATCGCCAAGCTGCTGGGGATTCACCAGTCGAATGTTACGCGGCAAATGGAGCGCATGCAAAGCAAGTTGCGCGACGACGTGGTCAGTATTCTTTCCAGAAAACACGGCCTTAGCGGGCCGGCCATTCAGGAGTGTCTTGAAGATATTGTCGAGAACCCTCGGCATGGCATCTCGGTTCTCGAGTTTGTTAGAACATCGCAGAAACCACGTCATGAAGATGCCCGCGCACCCCAGGCAAAGGCCAATAGTTCCTATGCCAATGCCAAGGCGCGCCATCCATGGAGAAGCGTTGACATCCAATGAATGGAAGCAGGTAAGCATTGTTGGTTCCAGTTAATGGGAACCGCAGCAACCATGGGCAAAAAGCATTTCCGTACCTTAGCCGCCGGGCTGGGCTGTTGAGTGAACACCGAACTTCAGAGGTTGCATGTGGCTGAACGTTTGAACCACACAGAACGAGGACACTTGAGCAACGAAGAAATTGCCGCCTTTGTCGACCATCAGGTCTCTTCCGAAGAACTGGATGCCATAATTGTGCATGTGGCAGAGTGCCCTTCCTGCAGGGAGCTGGTGGCGCGGACTACGATGAGCCAGATATTTGTGGAAGATCCGGCCTCCATCTGAGGCGCGCATTCCGGCCGCTGTGCGCAAGAGCGTCTCTTTGCAAAACGCAAATTTTAAAATCCTGCTTGTCTAAGTGGTAGCTGTTGGACCGCCCATTCGAAATGATTGTTGGAGCATTGGCTGCCACGCGGTCTGGCAGAAAGCAAGGGAGTGGCTCATTGTCCAGACGCTTTCGCGGCCTTCGGGAAAAGCCGAACCCATCCTACGATGCCATCATCATCGGGGCGGGCGTAGGAGGGCTCATCTGCGCCAACCTGCTGACCCGCGCCGGTCTGAAGGTCCTGCTGATTGAACAGCACTACATGGTAGGCGGGTACTGCAGTACCTTTCGCAGAGCCGGATATACCTTTGACGCGGCCACGCATTTTTATCCGCTCCTGGGCAATCCCTCCACCATCACCGGCGCTCTGCTGGCAGAGCTGGGCATCGCCACCGAGTGGGTGAAGATGGATCCGGTGGATTGCTTCCACTTTCCCGATGGCTCGCGATTCACCGTTCCCGCCGACTTCGATTCCTACATCCGTAAGCTCAAGCAAGAATTTCCGCAAGAAGCCGCAAATATTGATCAATTTTTTGCTCTGTGCCGGAAAGCATACCTGACGGGGCTGGTGCAATACTTCCGTAATGTTTCGACCGAACGCATGAACGCATTTCGTGGTCTGACGCTGCGCGATGTTTTGGTCAAACATTTTCGCAACGAAAAACTCAGGCTTCTGTTGACCGGCGACATCGGCCACTGGGGTTCGCCTCCTTCACGCACTTCTTTTGTGTTTGATTCGATGCTGCGGCTGGCTTACTTTCTGGGAAACTACTATCCGCGCGGCGGATCGCAGGTTTTTGTTGATGAACTCGCACAACGCCTTGAGGAGGCAGGCGGACACATCCTGATGAGTTCGCATGTGCGCCAGATCTTGACCGACGGGCAAGCTGCCTGCGGAGTCGAGTTAGAGACAGGAACGCCCAAAAACCGGGT
>QIAW01000608.1 GCA_003225655.1 Acidobacteriota bacterium | reverse complement strand
ATTCGCGCTGCCATAATCAAGGTACCGCCGCGCCCAATCAAGGTCCCCAGGGCCACCATGGAGAGTGCCGCCGCCGAAAATGCCAGCCCTCCCCACCAACTAATCCCACGCTGGAGCGCACCGGCATGGGTCTGGCGGCGCGTCAGTTGGTGAAAAAACAAATTGGGCGTCGGCAACAATCGGTTGAGAATGCTTTGTGTCCATCCCAATAAATCGTATTCAAACTCCTGATGCCAGCTCCGCACCACTTCAAACCCCGTGAAATCGAGAAGCTTCTGCAATGACTTGTATGTGAAATGGTACAGATGACGGGGGACATCCAGATGAAACCAGCGGCCGTGAAAACATCGCGCCTGCAACCCACCGGCATCCGGAACCGCGAGCAGCAGCAAACCAGAACGGGGGGTTAACAACTTACGAGAGGCCTCCACGGTAGCATGAGCATCGTGCATATGCTCCAGGCTGTGCCACAAGGTAATGCAGTCAAAGGGTGCGTACTTTTCTACAGCTACGAGACTGGTTTCGACTGTCAATCCGGCTTCGCGCGCCAGGCGAGGATTCATCTCCGTACCAAAAACCTTCCATCCGGCATCACGAGCGCGCAACAAGAAGGTGCCATCGCCACAACCGATATCCAGAATACTTCTTCCCTTTCCCGCTCCGGCAATTTGCGTGAGCATGCGGACCCGGCGCTGGGTGCAATAACGGGCGGTAAAGCTGTGCCTTCCGCCGTGATAACTGGCATCGTAATAAGCTCCCAGATCGGCAGGGACAGGCTGCGTGTGACCCAACCCGCATGTTTGGCATGCCAGGATGGAAAAGCTCTCTTTGCTGCCTGGATCCATCACTCGACAAAATTTTTCGCTGAGCATTCCTCCGCACGCGTTGCAGCGAAGGGACCTCCGTTGCTCGGAGGAAAGGATTGGAGAGTCCAGGTTCAAGTTATCGGACAACTTCCTCGTAATAATCCAGAAACAATCTGCGGCCCACCCGGCTGAAGATTCTGAATTTTCCCAGGCGCATCTTCTGCAGACGGTACTGCATCGACGTAGCCAGTACGCCGAAGCCGTACTTTACGCTGCGGCGAAAGCTTATAGAAGAGGCCTCCGCGAAATATTTCGTCGGGCAGGATATTTCGCCGATCCGGTAATCAAAATAAGACACCTGGGCCAGCATTTCGTTATCAAAGACAAAATCGTCGGTGTTCTCTTCCAGCGGGAGGTTAGCCAGTACCTCGCCGGAAAAAGCCCTAAACCCAGTGTGATATTCGGAGAGCTTCTGGCGGAGAAGAATGTTCTGAAATGCCGTCAGAAAACGATTGGAAACATACTTGTACAAAGGCATTCCTCCCTTGAGTGCCCCTTTCCCTAAAATTCTGGATGCCAGAACCACGTCATATTCTCCATAAGCAATCATCCCCGCCATGGCAACGATCAGCTTCGGCATTGCGCCGTAGAGCCTCCCTATAGCAGGTCTTCTGATTGCGGCCATACCCCAAATTCACTTTATGTACAAAAGTCGTCAGCCCCAATTCGCGTGCCTTGGCTACGGTCGCGTCGGAGCTGCCGTCGTCGACCAGAATAATTTCGTCCACCATATCTAAAGGCACGTCGCGATAGGTTTGTTCCAATGTTTTCGCGGCGTTGTAGGCCGGCATTACGGTTATAATCTTTTTACCGTTCAGCAAACATCACTCCCCTTAGTCGGTTATTGCAAGTTTTACCACAGGAGTCCAGGATTGAACACCACCATCACAAAAGAACAGGGAATTTCTTCTCCGCTCCCGGAATACAAACTTTTCGGCTCTGCAAAAAAAAAGCGCCAGCTTTTGGCGTTGTTGCTCTTTGTACTTACGTTGCTCGTTTATAACCCCGTCAGCCATTTCCAATTTGTCAACTATGATGACCCGCAATACGTCACCGGAAATTCGCACGTGCTGCAGGGGTTGCATTGGCGCACGATAGGCTGGGCCTTGACTACCTTTCAGTTCTACAACTGGCATCCGCTGACCTGGATTACTTTTTTAATGGATTATCAGCTTTTTAAGCTGAATCCGGCAGGGTACCATTTTATGAATGTGTTTTACCATGCCCTGGGCGCCGCTCTGCTGTTCCTTGTTTTGCATCGGGGTACCGGTTATCTGGGACGCAGCTTCAGCGTTGCAATTCTTTTTGCCTTACATCCTCTCAATATTGAAAGTGTTGCCTGGATCTCTGAACGTAAAAATGTACTCTCGGCCATATTCTGGTTTCTCGCAATTTGGGCCTATGGATGGTACACGCTGCGCCCTAGCTGGAAACGTTATCTCCTGGTGGTAACTTGTTTCGTTTTGGGACTGATGGCCAAACCCATGGTCATTACTCTCCCTTGTGTACTTCTTTTGCTGGACATATGGCCTCTCTGCAGAATGAAAGGCTTCCCCTACGCCCCTGGAGCAGACCCCAAGACAGCTCTCAACAGCATCCGCCAAGGTTGGCCTACCCTTATCTTAGAAAAGATGCCTTTATTTACCTTGTCTGCCGCCAGCGCTGTGTTGACTCTTCTCATCCAAGACTACAGCGGAGGAATGCGCAACACAACTGCCTATCCTATTGGCGTGCGAATCGAAAATGCCATCGTCTCTTACGCTCTTTACATTTATAAAACCTTTCTGCCACAAAAGCTGGCCGTCTTCTATCCGCATCCCAGCTCCACTATTCCCGGCTGGAAAATTGCCGTTTCCGCAGTTCTTCTTATTGGAATCACGTTCATAGTTATACGCTTGCGGCGCCATA
>QIAW01000601.1:5060-11064 GCA_003225655.1 Acidobacteriota bacterium | reverse complement strand
ATCGCCCTGGGGCTGTTTTTCTGGCTGGCTTTCCCGCCCATCGTGCGCGATGCCCGTGAGCTCTCCCAACAATTACCAGACCACGTGCAGCGCTGGCTTAATTGGGCCCATCAGCATCTGCCCATGACCGCGCGCCTCGATCAAAACGACCTCAAACGCTATGCCGAACTGCTCATCGGCGGCATTGGCGATGTGTTTAGAAATGTAACCAACGGCATGGTCAAATTTGTGACCGTGATTCTGCTGGCCGCTTATTTTATTCTGGATGGCCAGGCTTCATTCGAATGGATGATGGCGCTTTTCCCTCGCGAGCAGCAGCCGCGACTGCGCGCGACCCTCGAGCGCGGCGGCAGCCGCATGCGCCGCTGGCTAGGTGGCCAGGGACTGCTCATGTTGGCCCAGGGTGTAACCGCCCTACTGGCCTATTGGTTGCTGCACGTACGCTATTTCTATGTGCTCGGGTTGCTGGCCGCTATCTTCAATATCATTCCTGTATTGGGGCCGGTGCTTACCTTGGTTGCTGCCGGCCTGGTGGCCGCGCTCGATGGCTTTGGCAAAGTGCTGGGAGTTACGATCTTCTATCTGGTGTATCACAACCTAGAAAATGCCTTTCTCAACCCGCGCATCATGAAATCGCGCGTGCATCTGCCCGCAGTCACAATTATTATTTCCCTGGTCATAGGCGAAGCCGTGGCTGGAATTGTGGGCGTCTTGATCGCGGTGCCCACTGCCGCGCTGATCTCAGAAATCGTCCGCGAGTACCTGATCAAGCCTCATACCAAGCCGGCCTCTGCGGCAGAGTCAACATCCGGCTAAGACCTTCTTGACGAATCGAATCCGGATTACAGACTCGCAGCCGTCCTGATTTGCTCCATTTTTTCTTCTCCAATGCCCTTCAGCTCGTTCTCCTGGAGCCAGCCTTCGTTAAGCAATTTAGCAAACACAAAAACAAGCACAGAGTACCTGTAGTCGTATTTCTCGTCGGTTTGATTCCGCTGCTCCGAAAGATAATCATGGATTTTCCACAGGTCGGAAGGGGCAGAGGCCGTCGCGATCATCTTCTTCAATTCTGCCAGAACCGCTTTGCACTCCCGGCCGTAGGCATTCTTGAAGGCGTTTCTCGCTACTAATTTCTCGGCGCCCGACCACCTGATATCGTGTATTGGAGCATAGATTCGATTGGCGCACATTGGCTTCTCCATTGAATCGCACAATTTACGATACAGCTATTTCTTCGGTTTCCTCTTCGTTGTTCTCGTTCCGGCGTGCGTAGCCGCTGCGGCGCTTCCGAGCGTCATTGTTGTCTCTGCATATCCCGGCGCCGTTACCGAAACGGGAATCAATCCGCCCTTTGCTAAATGCGTTGACGCCTGCCCGGAAGCATTCGTGGTAAGGGTCTGCCCGGCAACGTGAATGGTTGCGTCCGTCGCCGGATCGCCGACATCGGTCACCGTAAAGGTTACATCCCCGCCGCCGGTAGCAAGGGAAGCCGGCGCAGCGTTGATAGCGAGCAGAGGGAGTACATGCGTATGCCACGTGGAGACCCCTCCACCCGCACCCACATGGGCAAACACATCCAGCGGCCCGGCTGAGCCTTCGCCCTTGACGCGGTAGGTAGCATCCCATCCTGGTGGTGTCCCGATTTGTATGGGAGCCCCCCAGCGGCTTACCGCGCGATTGCTGCGCGCCGCCAACAATTTACCGCCGTTGCTCCACACCATCCACAGGCGGCCCTCTGGTCCTGCACTCACGTGAGCACGGCAACCGCCGTTCACCCCGGCAATGACGGTTGGTTTTGCCTGGCCGTACTGCCACAGGTCAACCGACTTGGCGGTTGGATATCCCTCGCAAAAAGCCAAGAACACTCCCGAAGTGCTAATCCTTCCCGAAAGCGGAATCTGCTGGTCCACCGAAGCCGACTGCGCGGAGCCGCCATACACCGTCACCGATCCCGGCGCCAGGGTCTTCTCGCCGGCCGAGGGCGAGACTGTTTCCACAAATATCCCCAGCGCTTTGTCGGCATTTGAAAACCATCCCATCAGCACCTCTCCCGTGCTGGCATCAGTGGCGAGTCCAGGAGTGTAAGCGCAGCAGCCGGTCTGCACGTCGCGTGGCTGCGACTTTGCTGAAAGGCCGGTTTGTACCGATCCTCCCCAGGCGACAATAGGAACGCCCTTTCCATCGAGCGCCGCGGCGGTCGGGCCGGTGTAGGCATATCCGGAAGTGGAAAGCTGGCCCGGCACAAGCTTCCAGTTGTGGCCATCGGCGCTCACCGCGCTATAGACCGAACCCGCATTGTATGGGGATCCAGATACGCCCGATAAACCCGAGAACACCACCCGCAACCGTCCGTCTTTTTCTAACACCAGTGCGGGAGCAGTGAGTGAATTCCAACCCTCGACGATAATCCCCGCTTCTACGACCACGTTGCCGTCGGCGTCAATCGCCGTGTGCAGCAGGTCCATCTTCTGCGGTGTGGTTTGCCGCTTCCACGCTACGTGCAACTGCGCGTCGCGCCCGCGGACCAGCGCCACCTCGTTGGTATTAATATCGTTAGGGGGCGTGATGCGAGTCCATTGCCGCGCGGGCGCCGTTTGTCCATGGCACAAATACGACAAAAAGCAGCAACAGGCCAGAGCAAATGCTGAGATGCGGTCTTTTCTCAAGTCAGTCTCCAATTTCCGGGCCGCAGTATATCAAAGCAGGGGCCCCTCATTCATTGTCTTGATTTTGTGGTTTGCGAAGCAACACTGTACCAACTCGGTGCCCACGAAACAGGTAGAATAGTTCTGCGATGACGCTAAACCTGCGCGCCCTTAGCTCAGGTGGATAGAGCGGCTGACTTCGAATCAGTAGGTCGGGAGTTCGAATCTCTCAGGGCGCGCCAGACTTTCTCCCAGTACAGATTATTGACGCCATCAGCATTGTCGCGGTGCGACCGCCGCTGCAATCCTAAGTTCCAACTGTCCCCATTATTGTGGCGTTCGGTACTGACTATCGTTTTATTGCACCAGGCCTGTAACCACCACTGAAACCGGACCATTGCTGGTCATGAAGGGTGAGCCAGCTACCGGAGTTAAGGCGCCATTTTCCTGGTTAATTGAGAATACCGAAATATCCTTCGAGCCCGAATCGGCGACCAACAGGAAGTTCCCCGATGGATCGACTGCCAGGGCGTGGGGCGCAAGCCCTCGCGCCTCTTGATTACCAAAGTTTCCTGTTACCAAAGTTTCTTGCCCTAACAACCGTGCGTGCTACTATGTAGCCGCCCCTAGGAAAAACCCCAGACGTTCACCCCCCAAATACATCCCCCCAAACTTTCCTGGAGATGATCATGCCGGTTCATTTTCTCGCCTGTCGCCGGGGCCTGTTTATCTTATCCGTGGTTCTTTTTCTGCCCCAATCTGTGTTGGCCCAAGTGGAAGTTTCCAAGCCGCGTACCAATCTGGTCTGGCAGCGCACCTTGCCCGCCATGCAAGTGCCTCTCGTGGACCTGCTGTTCGCGTGGAAGCACGACAGCATTCAGGACTTGCGGGAACTGCCCGTCGGCCCGGTACGCCTGGAAGGCGTGGTCACCTACGCTGACGCCAATGAAAAAAAGATATTTATCCAGGATGAAACCGGGGCAATCGTCGTCAATGGGTCTCCGAAGACGTTCAGCATAAAGGCGGGAGACGTCATACACGTCGAAGCGAGAAAGACACAGTCCTATAACCCACTAAGAAGCTTGCTGAGTCTCGAACTGGAAGACCTAAAAATTATGCCCGTCAGAACCAGCCTCCAGTTGCCTACTCCAATCGTGGCATTGCCAGGCCTGTTTCCGGAAAAAGACAAAAATGGAATTCGAGTACAACTGACGGGTGTAGTGCACTATGCGACTCGCGAGAAAGGGCATATCCGAGTGATAATCGGCGGAGCGGGAGAGGAACTCGACGCAATCCTACCCGACAACCAGGTTGATATTTCGCATTGGAACAACGCAAGAATACGCATGATCGGTGTTGACGATTCCACCTTCTTCGATAACGGCGACAGAAGTAGGCGGCAGTTATGGGTACAAAACGCGGCTGATTACCAGGTGGAACCGAATGGTTCAACGTCAGTTCTCCTCTACTCCATACGGGGTTTGTACAGCGATTCTCATAGCCGCGACGGACATCCGGTCCGCGTCCGCGGCCGGGTTGTAGCGCAGATATCTCCGTCCTCTTTTCTGCTGGAAGACAGGTGGGCGACAATCGTCTGCGATTTGGATACAGTCACTCATCTGGCTGTAGGAACTGCGGTTGAAGTTACGGGCTATCCAATCAATCAAGGTTTGCGAATCGAGCTCTACCACATATCCGCTGCTCCGATTAGCTCGCAATTGATAAGGGAGGCGGACAAAGATCAGGATGTGGCCCCGCTTACGACAATAAAAGCAGTGCATTCGTTGGACCAAGCGCGCGCCAATTCAGCTTTGCCTGTCCGCGTGACCGGCGTTATTACCTACAATGATCCTTCGTGGCACCAGATGTTTTTGCAGGATTCTACCGGGGGGATCTATCTACAGTATCCACAAGACGGCACGGAATACCTGGCAGGGCAAAAGGTTACAGTCATAGGGTTAACCAACCCAGGCGAGTTCGCTGCGGCTATTATTGCTCCAAAATTTATCCACCACGGAAAAGGAAACCTGCCTAGGCCAATTCCGATCACCGCAGAAGCGATGACCTCGGGAACTCTGGACTCGCAATTTACAGTCGTGACAGGCGTAATGCATCCTCTTCTTCCTTTAGACACCACCGATCATGCACATTTTGATTTGTATTCCGCTTTTGGGCCGATCCAGGTTGTTGTAGGCCCTGTGGTTTTAGATCTCAACTACCTCCGTAGCCTCGATGATGCCACCGTTAGAGTGCGTGGTGTTTGCGGCACTTTGTTTAACAATCGGCGTCAATTGATTGGGATTCAGATACTGATAGATTCAAGCAGTGACATCGTTGCGCTTCAACCTGCTCCTCCCGATCCATTTCAACAATCGGGAGTTCCAATTCATGACTTGCTGAAGTTTTCATCGCAGGGCGAATTCAGGCACCGCGTCAAGGTGACTGGATCGGTCACGACTGTGGGAGATGGGTTCTTTTACATCCAGGATTCGAGCGGGGGGTTGCAGGTTCGGGGTAAGACACCCGGAGTGCGGGTTGGGGATCTCGTTGAGGCCGCAGGGTACGCGATTCCTGGTGGATACTCCCCCGTGATGACCGATGCCGTAACGCGAGTCGTCGAGCATAACGCGTCTCTTGCCGCAGAGGAGATGACTCCACTGAAAGCCGCCGACGGGCGCTTCGATTCGAAATTAGTCACCATCGACGGCCGGTTGCTCAAAGTAATCCAGTCGGTCAACGCACAGACTCTGCTCCTTAAGTCGAACGGCTACACGTTCAATGCGCAACTCTCTCTTCGCAGTCCTGATGAACGTGCTCCGGCGTTGGAAGAAGGCAGCGTTCTACACCTCACGGGAATCTGCGCCGTGCAACCGACTGGCGGATTGAGGTTCACGAAAGATGCGGTGGGGTTCCGGCTCGTGATCCGTTCCCCGCAAGACATTCAGGTGCTGCACGCAGCTCCGTGGTGGACAGTGCAGCGCACACTGGCATTGTCAACAGTTGCGGTTGTGATCACGTTTACCTGGATCATCTTCTTGCGCCGTCGCGTCGCTCGTCAAACAGCGGCTTTAGGACGGGCCGCTGACAAGCAAAAGGCTACTCAGGGGCTGATTAAGGCGATGCAGGATGTCACAGGAAACAAGAGGTTCACGTCGCGCGTTCCAGTCCAGGGAGGAGATGAGATTGCGCTGCTGAGCGTCGAGTTCAACCAGATGTTGGCTGAGCTCCAGCAGCGTGACACCGAAAAAGCCGAGGCGGAGTCGAAGTTGCAGCAGCAGGCAACGACCGACGAGCTGACCGGCCTTCCTAACCGGAGACTGCTCTCCGATCGGCTTTCCCAAGTATTATAGATGGCAAAG
>QIAW01000601.1:0-5007 GCA_003225655.1 Acidobacteriota bacterium | reverse complement strand
GGCCAGGTTTCCGAGCGCTTAAAGTCCCGGATTCGCAGATCTGACACGCTGGCGCGGCTGGGAGGAGACGAGTTCACGGTCATCTTGGCAAGGTTAAACTCGAAAGATGAAGCTGCGCGGGTCGCCAGTAGCCTTCTTGAGGTGTTGGCGGCGCCGTTCCTCATTGAAGGCCACGAAATCACGATTAGCGCCAGCATTGGCATCAGCATCTTTCCCGACAACGGTACCGACACGACCGAACTCCTGCAACAAGCTGATAGTGCGATGTATGCAGCCAAGCGAAATGGTAAGAACCGAGTGATGTACTTTACCCCCGAACTTGGGTCTTCCGTTCGAGAGCGGCTGAATTTGGAAAATCAGTTACGAGGCGCTCTCCTGAGGAGAGAAATCGAAGTGTACTATCAGCCAGAGTTCGATGTGAGCACGCGGCGGCTGGTTCGCTTCGAAGCATTAGCACGCTGGCAGCACCCTACGCTGGGGAGCGTTCCTCCCAATAAATTCATTCCGATCGCGGAAGAATGCGGTCTCATTGTTCCGCTCGGGGCCTTTATTCTCGAACGCGCGTGCCAGGAGGCTGTGACATGGCAATCCATTTCTGGCTACCCAATTCAAGTGGCCGTCAATGTTTCGACAATTCAGTTTAGGAGAGAGTCTTTCGTCGAAGAGGTTGAGCAGGCCCTGCGGCACACTGGCCTTGACCCGAAGCTGCTTCAAATCGAACTTACTGAATCAGTCATGTTGGACGGCATGGAACGCGCCTCGAATACTATGAAGCGACTGCGCGCCATGGGAATCTCGATCGCAGTTGACGATTTTGGGACGGGGTATTCGTGCTTCAGTTATCTTCCACGGTTGCCATTCAACGTGTTGAAAATCGATCGCAGTTTCGTGAGAGAGCTTGGGAAGCGTTCGGAAATGAAGGCAATGATCCAGGCGCTTGTCTCGCTGGCGCATGACCTGAACATGCAAGTGGTTGTGGAAGGGATCGAAACCTCACAACAACTGGAAATGGTCGAGACTCTGGGTGGTAATCAGGTCCAGGGTTTTCTGCTGGGGCGTCCCACACCAAACCCTAAATCATTGCTCGCCTCTGCATCCACTATGATCCCGCCCACAGACGATCACTCTGTGCTTGTCCCCTTGAATAAGACAAACAGCTAAGACACAGTTTGCCGTTTCAAGTCGCCCAGGGCGCGCCATATTGAACCCAGATTGTTCTCATACCCGGCGAAAAGCAATCAGGTTTGAATCTATAATCTAACCATGCTGTTCCGGCGTGATCTTTTCCGGATATTCGCCTTTAGCCTCTATTTGGTAGCCGCCGGCACCCCTCTCTTCTCACAAGCTGTTTCCGTGGCTCCGCTCCAGCAGGATCTGACCAGAACCATCAAGCTGCCGATAGAAGAATGGCTTGACCAGGGTGAAAGAACGGAGATTCCCTGGAAGGTGTCTCTCAGCCGGCCACTGCTTACCTACCAGTTGAGAAATCTGGTGAGAGTCACCGCGGAAGTGCCTGCCGATCTTCTGCAGAAGCAAGGCATTTCCCATGATCTTCATTTCATCGTCAAAGCCGCGCCCGAGCGTGGCAAATGGGAGTCGGAAGAAAGCTACAGTCACTTCCGCGTTGAGGCAAAACTCGATAGCCGCGCCGAACTGCAGATGTTGGCCGAGTTATACCTCCAGTCGGGCGTCTACACTATCGCCACCATCGTGTACGATGGCGCTTCGGGTAAGAGAAACCTGTCTTTCACCCGAGTCCAGGTAGGCGCTCCTGCGGGCGACGCACTCCCCCAGCTTCTCGGCTCTCTACCCAAGATCCAGTTCCTGGCTCCTCCCGATAACGCTGCCCCTTTGGCGGCAGGACGCATCCTGCTGCCGATCGCAACCCGGCGTCCGGTGCAGCTTGATCTGATCGTCGACCTGAGCACTCCTCAGGAAACGCCCGACCTTCGTCCCGTTGCTTTCCCTCCATATTCCCCTTATCCGGTCAATCCAGATTGGGGACCGCTTCCCGCCTCACGCTCGAGAACGGCGGCAACAGGCACAGAAGTAACTCGGGAAACGTATGAACAAAGCCGGCTACTGCAGGTTGCGAGCGTGCTGAGCGCCATGGATCTGAAACAAGGATGTATTGAGGTGGCCGCCTTCGATATCCTTCGCCGCCGTACCATTCTCCCGCTTACCGCTGCCAGTGAAGTGGAGTGGGGCAAGATACGGGACGAAATCTTATCGCCAGATCACGCCATGGTCAGCGTCGCAGATCTCAAGGGCCGGCGGGATGCCGGCAAGTTCTTTCAGCAGGAACTTGAGCAAACCATGACCCAGCCTGCACCCTGCAAACTGAACTCCAGGAATTCGTTCCAGGTAATTGCCATTCTTACGAGAGGAGTCAGATTTCCTGCCGGCAGCGATAAACCCCAGATCGAGCCCGGATGTAACTGCAAAGTTTTTTACCTGCAGGAAACGGATGGAAGCGCCAACGGAGGCGGCGACCTGAAGAACATGCTCAAGCCGCTCTCGCCCACGACCCTCCAGTTCGGCGATCCTCAGGACTTTCGTCAGAAACTTCTTGAATTCACGCGGGCAATGGAAAAGCTGCCCTAGACTGCCCATCCTCACAAGTGCATGGCTGCTTACACTGAGGGCCTCCAATCCTGCATTCATTTCCCGCCTTAAGGCCGTTCATGCTCGGACCTTGCGGCTTTACCCCCACTCTCTTACAAGCGCTTAACTTGCTCTTTACCTCATATATTTGCGCTTTATAATCATAGATTTCCACTCCATTCCCGTTAATTACAGTTAATTCACTTGTCCATCCCATGCCCCTGATATACAAGTCTCCGGCGCGCTAGGATTGTTCAATTCAAACACGTCACCAGGCACAAAGTCCGTTGGCGGCTTCTGGATGGTCTGCTTGGTGGGGTTTAGATTGAATGGGGTATGGGCAATCGAGGCAGAATTTTGACGCGACTCTCCGAGAATCTCTGAGTTTAGCGTTGCGTAGTTGTAGGAGCGAAAGCTAGAGTTAACCGCCGACTTTAGCCAGGTTGCAGTTGAGTTGTGCGTTTCACAATTGAAATTCTTAATAGCAGAAGTTCTGAATCGCCAGGTTAAGGTCGCGCGATCCGTCCTTCGCCGTCAGACAAAATTTCAGTTAGTTTTAGGCCGGTCTAGTTCGAGCAAGGTGGTCCACTCGACTGCTTGCTGCAAATTCGACGTGATAACACGTTTAAGACGGAGAATCCACGATGAACAAGGTTTTCGTTTCCCTGTGCCTCGCATTTGTGTCTCTACTCGCTCCCTTGGTGCTCTTTCCCCAGTCGACTTCCACCTGGGTCTTTATCGGGTCCGACGGCCGGTTGCACTATAAGACAGATAGTCATGGCAACCGCATCCTCGACTACTCCTATGCAGGCTATAAAGGTGGCGGGGTGCAGCTTCCGGTGGCTCCAGTGGCGCAAACCATCAGCCCGGTAAGCGGCGATAACACCTCGCACATCCAATCTGCTATTGATGCCGTGTCGGCGCGTACGCCTGACTCCAATGGCTTCCGTGGCGCGGTGCTGTTGCAGGCTGGCGCTTATAGTGTCTCAGGCACCCTGCATATCAACGCAGGTGGAGTGGTTTTACGCGGCAGCGGCTCAGGATCGGGCGGCGCCAATCTGAATATGACCGGCTCGCCGCACCTGTTGCTCTCCATAAGCGGTTCCGGTTCTGCGACCACAGTGGGCAGCTCCGCCTCAATGACCGATTCATTTGTCCCCTCGGGAGCTCTTTCATTCAATGTCAACAGCACCTCCGGCTTTAGCGTGGGCGATACCATTCTTGTGCAGCGTCCGGTGACCAGGCCTGGGTTCATTTCATGGGGATGGACACCCTGACGCGCAACGGCGCGCCTCAGACCTGGATCTCGGTCGGCACCTTGATTAAAACCGACCGCACCATCGCTGCCATCAGCGGCAACCAGATCACCCTGGACGCTCCCCTGACCGACTCCTTTGACTCCAGCCTTCTGAATCCGCCCGGCGGCTCCATCATCAAGTACACTTTTGCCGGACGCATCGCGCAGGTCGGTGTCGAACATCTGAGCGTGACCGCCCCGGCTGCCGATGTTGATATCTCGATGCCACAATTCCAGGCGTTGAGCATGAACAGTGTCATCAACGGCTGGGTTCAGGACGTTGTGGTTCACGATACCGACAACAGCATCAGCATTGGTGGCGGTACCAAACAGATTACGCTCGACCATGTCACCATCACCCACAGTCTTGCCTTCACCCACTCCGCCGGGCCCTCAGATTTCGGCATCAGCGGCACGCGAATTCTGCTGAACAAATGCTCCTCCACCGGGAACACCGGTGTGTGGGCATACGTGGTTCAGGCCGAGGTCACTGGCCCCGTGGTCTTGCTCAACAGCAACTCTGATAGTCGCGGCTTTGCTCCGCACCAGCGCTGGGCGACTGGCCTGCTGGCTGATAGCAGCCAATTCCCCGGCGGTAGCTCAGGCAAAGAAGGCGTCTCGTACTCCAATCGCGGCAACTTTGGCTCCGGTCAGGGATGGGATGCCGGCTGGGCTGTTGCCTGGAACGTCGATTCCCCTCACCTGCTGGTGCAGGAGCCTCCAGGAGTAAACAACTGGTGCATTGGTTGCATCGGTACGGAAGACAGTTTGGCTGCTCCGGGCAGCACAACCATCTTGCCTAACGGCATTTATGAATCTCTAGGCACACACGTGACGCCGTCCAGTTCGTATTTGGCGCAACTGTGTGACCGCTTGGGCGCAACTGCTGCCGCCAATATCGGCTACAGCGGCGTTTGTCCCGCATCACCGGACTTCTCATTGACGGCAACGCCAACTTCGCGGACCGTAACAGCGGGCGGCAGCACAAGCTACACAGCGACTGTGACGGCGGCCGGTGGTTTCAGCGGAACCGTTGCTTTCAGCGTGAGTGGATTGCCGAGCGGCGTGGCTTGCACTTTCAACCCTTCCTCCATTGTAGGATCGGG
>QIAW01000602.1 GCA_003225655.1 Acidobacteriota bacterium | reverse complement strand
GATTTCTAATTTCAAAGACAGGGGCCAGTGCCCGGGCATTCTAGAATGCCCGGACGATGATGGCTCACAATGGGTGGAAAATTCACAAGGTGATATCACTCAGCCAGTTTCGGAACCCAAGCCAACCCTCGCGAGGCAGATTCATCACATGTTCGAGGAAGGTGAACTATGTGGAGAACGAAAAAACCCCGTTCCGTCAGATTTGGAGCTGCTGCCCTGGGCGCCCTTGCAATCGGAGCATTTGCCGTTGGTACGCTGGCGATTGGACGTTTGGCGATCGGCTATCTGGCCATCTACAAATCATCTCTCAAGTCCCTGAAAATCGGTGAGCTGACAGTCGAACGGTTGCGCGTGAGCCAGCTTGAAGTGACGGATGGGCTGACCCTGCCCGCCGGTACCTCTGCCCAACTGCAGCCCCAGGTGGAGGAGCTGCGAGGCGAGGAAAGCGCATAGCTCGGCGCTTCCGGCATACTACCGCGCTCGAATTCAAATCGGAAATTCTTCTCGCGGCGTTTCTCGCACCCGCCCCGGTAGCTAAGTGACGCCGCACCTGCCGGTCTTGCCCGGTGTATAATCCCTGCTGCTCTGGATTCTGTCTCGCAGCTTCCAGGCTTAAACAATCGACCCTCTCAACAGCAGGGAATTACTCGGCCACGATTCCCGGCTCTCTCATTTGACGGTTTGCCTGGCGGTCACACGCGTGTCGCCGATCTGGGTGCCGTACCACCACAACCCCCCATTCCAGTACATCCAAGGAGTCGCGAATGAAAGCTGAAAGCAAATACCTTCGCCACAAATTCGAAACATTTCTGGAAAAATTGTGGAGCCATTCAACCCAACCGCAAAAAAATGCAGGCGTTGCGCGCAGAGATTTTCTGAAGTGGAGCGAGCTGGCAGGCACAAGCGCCTCCATTGCAGGAGCGTTGGCTGCACCCGCTGCCGCCCACGCGGAAAGCGATACTCGCGCCAAAGATGCGCCTACCCGCTTCAACGAAGCCACCGTCGCCCAATTACAGGCAGCCATGGCTTCAGGCGAGATCAGCGCCGTCGAGCTGACTCATGTTTATTTACAACGCATCCGGGTCCTAGACAAAGATGACCAGGATGGTCCGGGGGTGAACTCGGTGATCGAGGTGAATCCCGATGTCCTGGCCCTTGCACGTGAGGCCGATGAGATGCGCCGCCGGGGAAGGGTGCTGGGGCCTCTGCACGGCATCCCAGTGCTGCTGAAGGACAACATTGATACCGGTGACCGCATGCAGACCACGGCCGGCTCATTCGCGCTTTTCGGCCAGCCTGCAGTGCGTGATTCCACGGTAGCGGCGAAGCTGCGCGCCGGCGGCGCCGTCATTCTGGGCAAGACCACGCTCAGCGAGTGGGCCAACTTCCGTTCATTCAATGCAACCAGCGGCTGGAGCGGACGCGGCGGCCAGTGCAACAATCCCTATGGCATCGCGCGCAATCCCAGCGGCTCCAGCTCGGGATCAGCCGCGGCAGCCTCGGCCAACCTCACCGCGGTATCGCTTGGTACTGAGACGGATGGCAGCATTGTCTCGCCCGCGGGCGTAAGTGGGGTGGTGGGACTCAAGCCAACCATCGGTCTGACCAGCCGTGCCGGCGTCGTACCCATCTCACACACCCAAGACACGGTGGGACCGCACACTCGTACCGTTGCCGACGCGGCTGCGGTGCTCAGCGTGATCGCCAGCCGCAGCTTCGACGGACGCGATCCGGCTACGGGAAGCGTTCCCCTGGGATGGCGTGGCAGATTTAGCCGGCCCACCAATTTGCCCATGGACTACACCCAGTTCCTCAATCCTGACGGGCTGAGGAGCACGCGCATCGGAGTGACGCGCGCGGGAATCACAGGTTTTGATCCCAATGCCCCTACTCCGCAAAGCGTCTTGAATCTCTTCGAGAAAGCGGTTACGGACATCCAGGCTGCCGGCGCCACGATTGTGGATCTGGAAGCTTCGGGCTTCACCTTCCCGCCCGGCGATGGAGAATTCCTGGTGCTGCTCTTCGATTTTGTCAGTGACCTGCGGAACTACTTCGCCACCCGCGTCGGAGTGCCAATGGCCGGCAAGACCCTGGCCGACGCCATTGCTTTCAACAATGCCAACGCCGCAACGGAAATGCCGTTCTTCGCGCAGGAGATCTTCGACCTGGCGCAGTCGCTGGCCACCGGTCCCGATGATCCCCAGCCGCTCTTCGGCATGACCTACAACCAGGCATTGGAGATCGACCGCCTGGCCACGGTGAACGGCATCGATAAAGCACTGCACGATTTCAACCTCGATGGAATCGTCTCACCAACGGGCACGCCGGCCTGGCCCACGGACCTGATCGTCGGCGACCGTTTCTTCTTTGGAACTTCGAACCTCGCCGCGATTGGGGGCTATCCCATCATCAATGTGCCCCTGGGAGACCTTTTCGGTCTGCCCATGGGAATCAGCTTCTTTGGCACTGCCTTCAGCGAACCAACGCTTATCAAGTTGGCATCCGGTTTTGAGCACGTGACCAAGGCGCGCATTGTGCCGCGGTTCCTCGACGATCTGCCCGCAGGCAAGCACGTTGATCCCAACGGAGGCAGGCCACATGATAATGACTCGTCAACACACCAGCACCGCAGCGACGAAATTGAGCGTCGCCGGCCTCACCACCTGTAACTCGAACTTAAATGGATAATGTTTGTGGCGGAGCAGGGAAGATCTGCTCCGCCATATTTTTTCAGAAACAGAAACTTGTCGTATTCCAAACGGCGCATAGTATCCGGGGCATATCCCGCGGGTTCTGCTGGTATTACATGGCCATTTTCTGGGGCGGCATCAGGTCCCATACGCGCCAGAATTCCTGCATCTCTGCTCGTGTCCCTAGCGATACACAAATATATTTATCCATCGCTGGAACTCTTGGCGCGACGGTAATGTTGTTCTTTTTCAGGTGTTCGAGCACCTCGGCCACCGGGCGCAGCGGATTGACCATGACAAAGTTTGCGTGCGAATCGAGGGCGCGCAG
>QIAW01000600.1 GCA_003225655.1 Acidobacteriota bacterium | reverse complement strand
AAAGACGCTGCTTCCAATTCGCCTGCCGTAGTGGTTGAGCTTGACTCGAATGAAAAACGGTTACTGAAGAATTTCTTCAATGAGGTGTGGCAAAAGGGAAAGAGCTAACGAACTGAAGGCGTGCCCGGGAACTATGGATGATGTTCTGCAGTTTCCTACATCATCATTTTCTGAGGCGGCATCAGGTCCCATACGCGCCAGAATTCCTGCATCTCTGCCCGTGTCCCTAGCGATACACAAATATATTTATCCATCGCTGGAACTCTTGGCGCGACGGTAATGTTGTTCTTTTTCAGGTGTTCGAGCACCTCGGCCACCGGGCGCAGCGGATTGACCATGACAAAGTTTGCGTGCGAATCGAGGGCGCGCAGCATGCGGGCATTGACCTGGTTCATGAATTCCTGGCGGTCATCGGCATTTCGTTTCGCGGCAGCAAGCACGTAATCGGAATCGTCGAGAGCGGCGGCGGCCGCCTTGGCTGAAACCACGCTCACGCCAAGCTCCAGGCGGCTTTTTGAGAGGCGGCGGGCGATCTCTGGTGGGGCAACTACGTAGCCGACCCGCATTCCGGCAAGGCCATAAATCTTGGAAAACGTGCGCGCCACCATGACGCGGCCGTCGTCGAAGGGACGGTCCACGAAGGATGCATAGTCTGAATTTTCACTGACAAAATGATGATAAGCCTCATCGATGAGCACAGCCGTCGTGGCCGGCAATTTACGGAGAAAGGCCTCGATGGTCTTGCGCCGGGTGAGCGTACCCGTCGGGTTATTGGGGTTACATAGATATACCAGGCCAGCGGAGCCGTCACTGCGGGCGAGCATCGCTTCCAGATCGTGTTCGTATGTCCGGTTCAATGGAACGCTGATGACCTCAGCGCCGGCGTTTTGTGCAAACTCGCCGGGCAATGGAAACGTCGGCGAAGCCTGAATAAATTTCTTTCCCGGCCCGAGGAACGCTGCCGCGGCCAGGCGCAATATCTCGGAAGAGCCGCAGCCCAGAACGATCTGCTCCGGCCTGACCCGATGGAAAACGGCAATCTTGTTCACCAGAGAATCGTATTCCGTGCGCGGATAGCGGTTGCTGCCCGACAACGCTTCCCGCATTACCGCGAGAACCTTTTCTGACGGGCCATAAGGGTTTTCGTTGTGGGAGAGCAGAATGAGTTGCGCGAAAGAATGTATACGCGGCACTGAGGGAGTTTGGGCAAATGAAAAATCACGAAACGTTTGCATGGCGGCTCCGGTTGCGGCGCCTGCCATCAGTTTGCCGAGCAAATTTCTGCGCGAGATGGGCATAGCTTCTTCTAGAGTCCAGGCTATTTGATGCCTGTCTAAATAATGTCCTACTTAAAAGAGACCAGGGCTAAAGCCCCAAACTCTTAAGAACCTTTACCCCCGGCTAAAGCCTTTCAATTACCCACAAGTACGAGTTCAGGGGTTTTGGCGAGGAATTTGGACTACTTTCAGATCCGAAGAGAGGGCAGAGTTTGCTCCTCGCAGGCCGCGAAGATAGGCGTTTTAAGGGCATTTTGGTAAATGTCTGAAAAAGAAGGCAGAATTGTGGGTAATTGAAAGGGCTTCAGACGGGGGTAAACGGTCCGAATAAGTTTTGGGCTTTAGCCCCGGGCTTACTAGGACATTATTTATGCAATTCTCAAAATAGCCGCGTTAGTATGAGGAATAGAGGGCTTTACACAATCCAGCAGGACAAAAGCTCTCTTGCTCAAACACTGATAGTGCAACCGAGAAATTCAGGAGATTTCGACATGCGTTACATGCTACTGATTTACGCCACGGAAAATGCCAACGCCCAGTCCGCCGAGGAAAAACAAAAGACCATGGACGCTCACTGGTCGGTGATGGATGAGACCAGGAAGCTTGGCATCTTCAGGGGCGCCGAGCCCTTGCAACCAACCAGCACGGCCACGACCCTTCGCGTGCAAGAGGGTAAAGTGGTCACCATTGACGGTCCCTTCGCCGAGACCAAGGAACAGCTCGCCGGATACTACATCCTCGACTGCAAAGACCTGGATGAAGCCATCCGCTGGGGGGCCAAGATCCCCGTCAACTGCTGGGGCGGACACGGATGCATCGAGATTCGCCCCATCAAGGATCTCCCTGTCCGCTCAGAGCAGCCTGCGAATGGCCAATACGCAACCTCGCTCAAGGGCTGATCGGTGAATGATTGACGCCCAAGCTCTCGTTGAGTCGGTCTTTCGGCAGGAGTCCGGCCGGATCATCGCTACGCTGATCCGGCTCTCGGGCTCCTTTGACCGCGACGAAGAAGCCATGCAGGAAGCCTTGATATCGGCCCTGGCCACATGGCCGCAAAAAGGGGTGCCCAACAATCCCGGCGCCTGGATCACCGCAGTGGCCCACCGCAAGCTCATCGACTCCGTGCGCCGGGAGAACACTCGAACTGAGAAAGAGGATTCAATCTTGTATGAGACTGAACTCTCTCAGCATCGAAAGCATGAACCATCTGATGATGCATCGATGAATTACCCGGATGATCGCCTGCGTCTCATCTTCACCTGCTGCCATCCGGCATTGAACATTGAAGCGCAGGTCGCGCTAACGCTGCGCACGCTCGGCGGCCTGACTACCCCAGAGATCGCCCGCGCCTTCCTGCTTCCCGAGCCCACGCTGGCGCAACGGCTGGTCAGGGCCAAGGCCAAGATTCGCGACGCCGCTATTCCCTACGAAATCCCAGCCATTCATGTGCTGGCCGAGCGGCTGGCATCGGTCGAAGCCGTCATCTACCTGATATTCAACGAAGGATACGCCGCCACCGCGGGCGAGAGCCTGATCCGCAACGAGCTGTGTGCTGAGGCCATCCGTTTGGGCCGGACCCTGTGTGAGCTTTTGCCCAAAGAGCCGGAGAACGTAGGCTTGCTCGCGTTGATGCTGCTTCAGGATTCGCGCCGTGATGCCCGCATCAACCAACAAGGAGATTTGGTTCCCCTCGAAGAGCAGGACCGCGCGCGCTGGCATAGCGAGCAAATCCAGGAAGGGCTGGCATTGGTAGAAAGGGCCCTGCGCATGCAGCGCGTGGGCATTTATCAATTGCAGGCGGCCATCGCTGCGATACACGCCGAAGCCAAAGCAGCGGCAGAAACCGACTGGCGCCAGATCGCGGCACTCTACCAGGAACTCGCGCGAATCTCTCCTACACCGGTTGTGGCACTGAACCACGCGGTCGCGGTCGCCATGAGCGAAGGATTCGTAAAAGGCCTCGAACTCATCGATCAGTTGGGAAAGTCGGGTGAACTCAACAAATATTATCTCTTCCACGCCGCCCGCGCTGACATACTACGCCGCCTCAATCGTAAACGGGAAGCAATCGAGGCCTACGAAAAAGCGCTGGCCCTGGTCACCAACCAGGTCGAGGAAGCATACCTTCGACGACGGCTGACGCAATTGACTCCGGCAAAGCAGTGAAGGGAGGGGGTCCTTGCCGGCTAGTGATTGTGGCCCCTGAAAACAGGATGAACCCCGCGTAAATGCTGGAGAAAACCTGGGTCGGGAGGGGGGACTTGCAGACAGGTCCATTGGACAGCTCCCAGCTCGCAGCTCCATGACACATGTCTTCTCGTCCTGACAATTCCCTGCTCAGATCCGGTTGGCGGCCTGGAACATGGAGGCCAACTGAGAGGCGTCTTCTTTGGAGGCATCTGTGACCAGGTAGCAGCGCAGCCCGCCCTGGCTCCAGGCATTCACGGTAAATGCGAGATTGTGATTGGATAGCGAAGCTGCCCTTTCGTTGCCACGCGCCTGAAATACGAAGATGGAAATCTTGTGTTTGCTTACTTCGTAGAGCAATTCGGCGCCGGGGGTCTGCCCTAAATAGACGACCTTGCCGCCGGCGAGGGTAAAGCGCGAATTCGTCAGCTCCGGCAAATTGAAGCTGAAGGGCAACTTGCCCTGGAACCAGGGCTTTACGGTGTGGCGGTCGGAAGAGACCACGTCCACCGGGCTGGCGCTGGCCAAGGTGGTAATGTGCTGGTCGACTAGCTCGGCAATCTCAGGATTGATGCGCCTGGGGATGGAAAACAGCACAAATCCCAGCACTGCCACGGCAACAATACTCAGGACAACAAAGCTCCAGCGCCAGAGTGGTGGACGGACATCGGCTGAGCGTAAAGACTCGCCAATGCCGGCGTGCAATTCAGGCGGAGCGCTGAATTGCCGGCCCGCGATGCGGACCGCTTTCTTCAGCTCCGTGTGCTCCATGACCGCCGCCGCGCACTCCGCGCACCTGCGCAGGTGCGCGGCCACCTCTTGCTGGCGGGCGGGCTCGAGCTCGTCATCCACATATAACGATACGTCCTGGCGCCATTCACATTTCATGCTTCACACCCAGAGTGACCACAATGTATTCGCGCAGTTGTTTTCTGGCCCGCGACAGCCGCGACATGACGGTGCCGACGGGGATGCGCAGCACATCGGCGACCTCCTGGTATCGCATCTCTTCGATATCCACGAGAAGCAGCACCTCGCGGAACGCCAGCGGCAGAGTGGCGATGGCCTGCCGCATCATCTCGGTATCGGCGCGACGGATGAGCGCGATCTCAGGAGTGTCGTGCGTGACGGCGGATTCCTCGAAGTTTTCTTCATCCTCCTGCTCGGTGCGGCGCCACTCCAGCCCGGTGCGGCTTGTCAGAAAGGTGTTGCGCAGGATAGTGAACATCCAGGCGCGGAAGTTCGTTCCCTGCCGGAATGAGGCGAAGCCCTTGAGAGCTTTGGCAAAGGTCTCTTGCACCAGGTCCCGGGCCTCATCCGCATCACCGCACAGCCAGCGGGCGAAGTTATATAAAGGATCCAGCAGGGGCAAAGCCAATATCTCAAAATCCTGGTTAGGAAGGCCGCTCACGTCTCCTCGAAACGCAATTGCGGAAACACAATTGCTTCGCCCCAATTCTATTCCCCCGGCTGAGACTTTGCAGTCTTGCATTGAAATGCCTCATTTGCGCCTGCCCTATTTCACCACCACGACCGCGGTCATGCGGGGATGAATGGAGCAATAATAGTTGTAGGTTCCCGGCTTGGTAAAGGTATAGGAAAACTTTTCGTCCGTATCCATAGTCTTGGATTTGAAAACCTTGTCGGTGCTCACTACGTTGTGGGGCACATCGTCACCGTTGCTCCAGGTGACGGTGGTCCCCGCATTCACCGTGAGCGT
>QIAW01000599.1 GCA_003225655.1 Acidobacteriota bacterium | reverse complement strand
ATCTGGATGCGCTTTCATCCACCGGAGCACCAGCACTTTGGCGGAGGGATGACCTGGGGAGACTCGAGCGCCGCCGCCATCCCACAATTTCGCGGGACGGAGCATGAATACGAGCGCTTCAGTCCCGACCAGCACTGGATGCCACGCACGGTGATGATGGCCAAGAGCGTTTACGTGTGGCTGGACCAGATCTCGAAAGCCTACCAATGCCCGGTGCACAAGCTGGACCAGATTCCCGAGGAGGAGCTCGACCTGCTCGCCCGGCGTGGATTCAACGGCCTGTGGCTCATTGGGGTGTGGGAGCGCAGCCGCGCCAGCCAGCGCATCAAGCAGCTCTGCGGCAATGCCGAGGCGGTAGCTTCTGCTTACTCGCTGCGCGACTACGCCATTGCCGAAGACCTGGGCGGCGAGGCGGCTTACGTCAACCTGCGCAATCGCGCTTGGGCGCGCGGCATCCGGCTGGCAAGCGATATGGTGCCCAACCACATGGGCATTGATTCGCGCTGGGTGATCGAGCATCCGGATTGGTTCTTGTCGCTGCCCTACAGCCCGTATCCTTCTTATAGCTTTCATGGGCCGGACCTTTCGAGCGACGGCCGCGTGGAAATCAAGATTGACGACCACTACTTCAACCGCACCGACGCCGCCGTGGTCTTCCAGCGCCGCGACCGCTGGAGCGGAGATACGCGCTACATCTACCACGGCAATGACGGCACCAGCTTCCCCTGGAACGATACCGCGCAGTTGAACTACCTGAACCCCGAGGTCCGCGAGGCGGTGATCCAGACCATTCTGCACGTCGCGCGGATGTTCCCCATTATTCGCTTCGACGCCGCCATGACCCTGGCCAAACGGCATTATCAACGCCTGTGGTTTCCCGAACCGGGAACGGGAGGGGCCATCCCTTCACGCGCCGAACACGGCATGACCAAGGCGGCCTTCGATGCCGCCATGCCGGTGGAGTTCTGGAGAGAGGTCGTGGACCGCGTGGCCTCCGAAGTGCCCGACACTTTGCTGCTGGCCGAGGCCTTCTGGTTCATGGAAGGCTATTTTGTTCGCACGCTGGGGATGCACCGGGTTTATAACAGCGCCTTCATGAACATGCTGCGTGACGAAGAGAACGCCAATTACCGTACGGTGATCAAGAACACGCTGACGTTCGATCCGGAGGTGCTGAAGCGCTACGTCAATTTCATGAACAACCCGGACGAGCGCACCGCCGTGGACCAATTCGGGAAGGGCGACAAATATTTCGGCATCTGCACCATGATGGTTACCTTGCCCGGGCTACCCATGTTCGGCCATGGGCAGATCGAAGGATACACGGAACGCTACGGCATGGAATACCGGCGCGCCTACTATGACGAACAGCCGGACTCGTGGCTGGTGACGCGCCATGAGCGCGAGATTGTGCCGCTACTGCATCGCCGGAACCTCTTTGCCGAGGTGCACGAGTTTCTGCTCTATGACTTTTACACCGACGAGGGGCGGGTCAATGAAGATGTGTTTGCATATTCCAACCGCGAAGGTGACGAGCGGGTGCTGGTGGTCTATCACAACCGCTACGCTCATACCCGTGGCTGGATCCGCGCCTCCTGCGCCTACGCGGAGAAGGCGCATGGCAACCGCCTGCGGCAGCGCACACTGGGCGAATCGTTCGCGTTCTCGACTGATCTCTCCATGTTTGTGACCTACCGCGATGCGCTCACTGGGCTGGCTTATCTGCAGCGCGCCCGCGATCTTGCCGAGCGCGGATTGTGCATTGACCTCAGCGCCTATAAATGCCATGTGTTTCTGGAGTGGCGCGATTTGCGCGACGACGGCACGCATCCGTGGGGATTGCTGTGCGATACGCTCGCCGGCCGCGGGGTCTCAAGTCTGGAAGATGCGCTGCGCGAGCTGCAACTCAAGCCGGTGCACGATGCCTTGCGGAGTGTGGTGGATCCGGCGCTCGCAGAGGCATTGGCAGATTGCGTTTCCAGGCCCGATGGCGTTGCAACCAAGGCCCGCATTCTCTCTGTGCTCGAGACCGCCTGGCATCGCACTGGCATTTTTCTGGCAGAAACCCAGCGTTACGTTTCCAGTGGCGCCGGCAGGACTGCCGGCCTGGCGCCGGAGCAAAAGTGGGGTGGAAGCCGCGAGGCCGCGGAACAAGTTTTTGTTGAGCGGCTGAAAGCGGCGTTGCGGCTCGCGAAACTGGATGAAGAAACAGATGAGCTTCCGCCCTGGCCTGAGGAAGCGTCCGCGGTTCTACCCGTACGAGAAGGTCCGCATCAGCGATCCGCTGCGATCTGGAGCACCATGCTGGCGTGGTGCGCCATAGAGGCGCTTGGCTATCTGAGCGACCCGGAAAGCCATGAATCGGCTTCGGCCCAATTGTTCGACGCCTTGCGGCTGCGCGATCCCCTGGGCGCGGCCTTTACCTCAAGCGGACTTGCCGACGAAGAACGCTGGAGAGCGGCGGCCCGTCTGCGCGCTTCTTTCGCCCATAGCTCGCTCTCGACCGCTCCCTTCGCCTGGCTGCACGACCCGGATGTGGCCTGGGTGGTGGGCGTCCATAAATATGAAGACGTGAGCTACCTGGTGAAAGAGCAGTTCGAACGTCTCTTGTGGTGGATGAATCTGCGCACCCTTTTGGAAATCGCCGACACAGAGCGCTTCGACTTGGAAAAACTGTTTGCCGTGCAGAAGCAAATCAGCATTCGCATGCTCGCCGCCGAGGACGCAGGTTATAAGGTGGAGACGCTGGAGAAGTAGGAAGTACGATTTAGGATTTCAATTTACGAATGTGGAAGATTTAAAAGTTGATAAATCGTACTTCTGCCTTCGTACTTCTGCCTTCGTAAATCATCAATCCACGCTGATGCTGTCTGCAATTCGCTGGTACTGGTTTTTCGACAGCACACCCTTGCTCACCAGGTCGTGTTTATCCCGATAGGGCCAGGCTTTGATGATGCGGTCAGCGTTGGCCGCGGTAATGCCGGGAAGATCGAGCAACTGGGTTTTGTTGGCAGAGTTGACGTTCACCAGTCCCTTCTTGTCGCGGTTCCAGCCCTCTTTCGCGCCTTGCGCGATGGCGGTGGAGTCTTTCTTGATCTCCTCGGTTGCCGCGGCCGCCCCCTTGCGTAGCTGCTCACGGGAGTCGTTGGCCTTCTGCTGGTTACAGGTCACGGTGGCAACCAGAACAGCAACAAGAAAAACCATACAGGCGAATTTGAACAAGTTAGCGAACATGAGACACCTCTTCAGCTTCTTAGAATGGAAGCCCGATCAGGCGGCGCGGTTGTATCAGCTTTTTCGAGGAAGTTCGATTTATGAATTACGATTTATGATTTGAAAATTGACGCAGTCATGTGTTTCCCAGGTGCGGCGGCTCCCTTCAATCGTGATCGGCTTCGGCGAATTGCCATCAGCAGAACCTTCCTGTAGCTTGGTACTTCAGCAGTGACCTGGAAACTACCATGAAAATTGAGACTTTGACCGTACATGCCGGGCATAGTTTGACTCCCAATGAAAACGAGCCCATCGTTCCTTCGATTACTCTTTCCACAATCTTCGAGCGCGGAGAAGACGGCAGCTACAAGCATGGACACGTTTACACGCGCG
>QIAW01000598.1 GCA_003225655.1 Acidobacteriota bacterium | reverse complement strand
GCCCAAAGCCGGTCACGGCGCGGGCAAACCGATATCGAAGCTGATCGAGGAAGGCACGGATATTTGGTCGTTCTTGTTCTGGCAGTTGGGGGTTCATTGAATGATTGAGTGATTGGGTGATTGAGCGATTGAGGCCGCGCGGGAGCGCGGCCTTTTTGTTTTCAGCACAGAGACACAGAGGCACAGAGGAAAATGGCGAGTCTAGAATGCTCTGCCGGACTAGTGAGCCACGGCGGATTCCAGGTTGAGCGGGTTGCGAATCTCCAGCCAGCGTATCTCGTTCTCTCCCGATTTATCAGATGAAGGCTTGTAGCGCACCACAGCAGGAAAGCCGAGGGCACGATGACAAACATCAAAGTGATCGCTCCCGAACCAGACAGTGTCGGACCAGCCGACGCCAAAGCTTTTGCCGGCAGTAAAAAATTGTTTCTTGCCATCGGAGACCAACAGTAAGCGCAGATTTCTGCTGCTGCCAGGTTTTTCACAAGTCACGGCTTCGATCATGCCTTCTGCAGTGGAAGTGCCTTCCGCATATTTCATTAATTCGCTTTCTTGAGCCTGCTGTTCAGAGGCCGGCTGAATCCCAGCCAGCTTGCGCGCTTTTGCCAGCAGCTCCAGCGCTTCCGAGCTGTCGGGACCGTACCATCGGCGGGCGACGTAGCTGGCGAGTTTGATGGCGTCCGCGTAATCGTGCTGAAGCAGCAGGATGGCGGCCGCGTTGGTGTGATAGCCGGCGCGGTCAGGCTCCAGTTTGCGCGCCTCCAAGGCGGCGCTGACCGCCGGAGCAAGCTTCTGCTGGCGGGCATAGATGTGCGAGCGAACCACGTAAGCCGGCGCGAACCGCGGATTCAGTTGCAAGACCTGCTGCAATTCATTATCGAGGTGATCCAGCGACGTGGAGTCTGTTTTGCCGCCATCGGACAGCATGGCGAGGTAATAGAGGGCGAGATAACTCTTGGGGTTTAATTCTGCCGCCAGGGAGAATTCGCGACGCGCTTCTTCGTCTTTGCCCAGCTGAAAATCTAAGAACGCCATGTTCTCGTGCGCCAAGGGCAGCTTGGGATCTAGGGCCAGGGCGCTCGCGAGCTTTCGCTGCGCGAAATCCTCGTCGCGATTCCGAGCGTAGAAGCCTCCCAACACGGCATTGCTTTCAGCGGGCGACATTTCCCTGACGGCGAAAGAGGACTTATCAACCGGGGCAGGTTTGAAAACAAGACCGTAAAAAGCGAAGTGCGAAACATATTTCTGGAATTCATCCTGAACTTTACGCACATCACCAAAAGCCTGCTGAAAGGCCTTTTGATCGTCGGAGCCGGTCTGCAGAAGCCGCAGAAACTCATTCATGCGGCGGCCGTTGCCCATGCCCTCGCCGAACATGAGAAAGTGCGTCAGGCCCCAGACTTCCGCGTACAGCATAGGGGCATTGTCTTCGCGCGTGTAATAAGGTGAGTCACCTTTGGCGGCAAGAAGTTTGTCTAAAGGAAATGCGGGTTTATAGCGCAAAAGATAAACGCGCTCGCTGGGGGCGCCGAGGATCGTCTGGTGCTGTTCGAAGCGGGCCGTGCCGAAGAACTCAGACAGCCCCTCGTTCAGCCAGATGGGCAAACGCGCATAATTCAGCTCCAGCAATTTGTGAATGTACTCATGATAGATAGAGGTGAAACGCTCACTTTCAAAATCGAGGCGAATGAGGGCATAGTCTTTCTCCCAACCACGCTGGAACATGCCGGCCACGGAGCCAATCCTTTTTTCGCCCGGCAGGAGCGCCTTCATGTCTGATTCGTCACGAACGGCCAAGACTATGGTGTCGGCGCCGGAGTCGGTGCGGAGTTGGGGGAAGCCATGGGCGAAGGCGGAATGAATCTGCTCAAACTTGAGGGCCACTTCCCGGGCCTGTCTTTCGCTTCCATTGCTGACCACCACAAAATGAGGGCTGCGAACCTGGAGCCAGCCCTTTTCGGCGGCAGCCGTTGCGGTTGCAGTCAAGAAAAATAAGGCAAGAGTTGCGAAGGCTCGCGGCATTGGTAGCTCGAAGACGGTGAGAATGATACAGCTTGGCGTTCAGTCCGCGCTGCCCCCTCGCGCCGTTTTTATTTCCAGTCTTAGGCACGGCCGGGGCCCCTTCGAAAGCAAAAACGAAACACCCACCTTTCGCCAAAAGGGGGGCACCCCCGCTTTTCAGTCATCGGTCGGCGGTCATCGGGAAAGCAAACGCGAGGTCCCTCGACTCGCACTCCTTCGCGTGCGCTCGGTCGTGCTCCCTCGGGATGACCAATCTTGGGGAGTGCGGCAAGGCAGGCCTAATGGCCTGCTCCACACCGCTGCGGGTGGTAGATAATAGGCCCGCGCGGATTCATCACATGATCGGGCAGACGCTCAGCCACTATCGAATCATCGCCAAGCTAGGCGCCGGAGGCATGGGCGAGGTTTACTCGGCGCATGATGAGCGGCTGGAGCGCGAGGTAGCGCTCAAGATCATCCGCAGCGGAGCGCTGGCTGATGAAGCGGCGCGCAAGCGCTTTCGCAAAGAGGCGCTGGCGCTTTCCAAGCTAAACCATCCCAACATCGCGACCATCTT
>QIAW01000104.1:10064-12134 GCA_003225655.1 Acidobacteriota bacterium | reverse complement strand
GCATTGCCTCATATCTCATCCTGCGACCTCAGAACCGGTTCAATGCTGAGACCGTACGTAAACCAACTCATCCTTTTGGAACGATGAGACTGAATGTGGTGATGACGGATTTCGCTGGCTGGGCTGACCAATTCAAACCAGACCTGCTGCCGTATCTCACGCAGGCAACTCTGGACGAGCTGAATGCGGCGATCCAAACGACCAGTCCGGGTTCAGAGAACTTTCAAAGTTGGGCACTAGAAGGCCACTTCCTTCGAACGGACAAAGGAGAGGCCTACAGGACGGAGTTGTACGAGTTTAGGAAAAAGCAGCGCGAACATTTTAAGGACCGCGCCTGGGGAATTCGCAAGGATAGTGCCGATCCCGAAAAGCAGTAGCGCTCGTTTTCGTTGAAGCGAACTTCATCGAGTGGCACCGTCATCGAGTGTTTGTGCTTCGCGAGGTAGCATGGCTGGCCATTCTCCGGTGCACCTACCATCTACACCTCACGACACCACACTACCGGTGACGTTGCATCGCGAAGCCCGTTTCTGGACCGCGAGACGAAGTAGGCAGGAACTGTGCTACCCGAAGCCATGGCTCTGGGATTACTTCCGGATTGCCGACCATCCACCGATAAAATGAATCAAAGGCGGCAGACTCCCGCTTGCGGGCAAAATGAGCTCCAGTCTGCTTAACTTCGGTGCACTTCGATGTAGGGTGAGGAAAGTGCGCGCGCCAACCGGAACGCACGCACGTTCGATTCACAACTCTGGGCTTAGTTGACACCTTTCTTTTCTGCCGCAGGGAGATCGTAGCGATCAAGGTTCATCACCTTGTTCCAAACACTTACGTACTCATGCACGAATGCCTCCTTCGCGTCCTCACATGCATAGACTTCCGCAATCGCTCGGAGCTGCGAGTGTGAGCCGAAAATGAGGTCGATACGAGTGGCGGTCCACTTCAGTTCGCCCGTCGCGCGATCGCGTCCTTCATAGACACCATCTGATGCGGGCTGCCACTTGGTCCTCATATCGAGCAGGTTGATAAAGAAATCATTCGTCAGCGTCTCGGGTCGCTTGGTGAGGATGCCGTGCTTCGAGTGCCCAAAGTTTGCGTTCAGTGCCCGCATGCCGCCGATAAGAACCGTCATCTCGGGAGCAGTCAGTGTCAGCAGCTGCACCCGATCCAACAACAGCTCCTCCACCGGTCTCTTTTCTCCCTTCCGAATGTAGTTCCGGAACGCGTCCGCGGCCGGCTCCAGCACTGCGAACGAGTGCGCATCCGTTTGCTCCTGCGATGCATCCGTGCGACCCGGAGCGAAGGGAACCTTCACCTCGTGCCCGGCCTTTTTCGCAGCTTCCTCGACGGCGGCGTTGCCGGCGAGGACGATCAGGTCGGCGAGTGAGACCTTCTTCCCTTTTTTGCCGTTGCTCTGCGAGCTGTTGAACTCCTTTTGGATCGCCTCCAGCTTCTGCAGGATCTTTGCCAGCGCGGCCGGCTGGTTCACCTCCCAATCTTTTTGCGGGGCGAGGCGAATACGCGCTCCGTTCGCGCCACCGCGCTTATCCGATCCTCGGAAGCTTGATGCCGATGCCCAGGCCGTCGTGACCAGTTCGGAAATTGATAAACCGGAGGCGAGAATCTTGGCTTTCAGGGCAGCAATGTCTTTCTCCCCGGTCAATTCATGATCCACTGCGGGAACAGGGTCCTGCCACAGCTGGGGCTCCTTCGGAACGAGCGGGCCAAGGTACCGCGAGATCGGCCCCATGTCGCGATGCGTCAGCTTGAACCACGCCCGCGCAAACGCGTCTGCGAACTGGTCCGGATGCTCGTAAAAGCGCCGTGAAATCTTTTCGTAAGCAGGGTCGAACCGCAAGGAGAGGTCAGTGGTCAACATGGATGGCGCGTGACGCTTTGACGGATCGTGCGCATCCGGCACCGTACCATTGCCTGCGCCATTCTTCGGTTTCCATTGATGCGCCCCAGCCGGGCTCTTAGTTAGTTCCCATTCGTTGCCGAACAGGTTCGCGAAGAAGTTGTTGCTCCACTTCGTAGGCGTCGTGGTCCAAATCACTTCCAGGCCGCTGC
>QIAW01000104.1:7006-10002 GCA_003225655.1 Acidobacteriota bacterium | reverse complement strand
GTTTTGCCGAAGGTGTGACCGCCGGCAATGAGCGCAACGGTCTCCTCGTCATTCATCGCCATGCGGGCGAAAGTCTCCCGGATATCCCGTGCCGCGGCAACCGGATCCGGCTTTCCATTCGGCCCTTCCGGATTCACGTAAATCAGGCCCATCTGAACTGCACCGAGAGGATTCGCCAGTTCACGATCGCCGCTGTAGCGTTCGTCCGCCAGCCACTTGCCTTCGGGACCCCAGAAGATGTCCTCTTCCGGTTCCCAGACGTCCTCGCGCCCGCCGCCAAAACCGAAGGTCTTGAATCCCATCGACTCGAGGGCGACGTTGCCCGCGAGAATCATGAGGTCGGCCCAGGAGATCTTCCGGCTATACTTCTGCTTGATCGGCCACAACAGCCGGCGCGCCTTGTCGAGGTTCACGTTGTCCGGCCAGCTATTGAGTGGCGCGAAGCGCTGCTGGCCGGCTCCGGCGCCGCCACGGCCGTCGCCGATACGGTACGTACCTGCGCTGTGCCACGCCATCCGAATGAACAGCGGCCCGTAGTGGCCAAAGTCGGCCGGCCACCACTCCTGCGAGTCCGTCATCAAGGCATGAAGGTCTTTGATCACGGCATTCAGGTCGAGGCTCTTGAATTCTTCCGCGTAATTGAACTCCTGGCCCATCGGATCGGACAAGGGCGAGTGCTGGTGAAGCATCTTCAGGTTCAGCTGGTTCGGCCACCAGTCGGCATTCGTCTGCGCTCTGCGAGCGCCGTGCGCGACGGGGCATTTAGTTTCGCTTGACGAGGTTTGTGCTTGGGGGCCAGCCCCCACTACGGCTGTGAGTTCTTTTTCCATGGTGTTTCAATTTTACATTGTCGAAGGCAGAGGTAAAATATATCTTTCCTATGATTGCTATAGGATTTGCATCTTAGAAGTTTCGTCGAGGTCCAATGGAAGTTCACCAACTTCGGTATTTCTGCGCAGTTGCTCGCCACGGGACGTTCACGCGCGCTTCTAAGGCAGAACACATCGCACAGCCGTCGCTCTCGCAACAGATCCTGAAGCTCGAAGCGGAGTTGGGTGCGCGGCTCTTCGATCGCCTGCCCCGCTCTGCCAAGCTAACGGTGTTCGGCAAGGCCTTCCTGCCGAAGGCAGAACGCATCCTTCGTGATTTGGAGGAGGCCCGGACCGAGCTTCGCGATATGTCCGGTAACCAAACGGGAGAGGTGGTCGTCGGCATCATCCCGACCATCGCTGCCTATCTGCTCCCCAGGTTGCTGAATAACTTCACGGTGCGGCATCCACCGGTAACGATCAAAATTATTGAAGACATCACGCCGGCCCTGCTGCAGCGCTTGCAGGAGGGAACGATTGACATCGCAGTCGTAGCGCTACCGGTTGCCGGAAGTGAACTCGCCATCGTGGAGCTGTTCGAGGAGAAGTTCTACGCAGCCCTTCCAAAGAGACATCGCCTTGCCTCACGCGCTTCCATCAGTCTGGCGGAGCTTAACCGCGAACCGTTTCTGCTGTTAAAGGAGGGCCACTGCTTTCGCGACAGCCTGATCGCAGCCTGTCAAAAGTTGAGGATGTCGCCGAGTATAGTGTTCGAAAGTGGCCAGTTTGCCTCGATACTGGCAATGGTCTCGGCCGGAATGGGCGTATCGGCGGTACCAGCCATGGCCGTGCAGCCGCAGCCGGGATGCAAATTCATTCCGATCTCAGGCAAGCACAGCACGCGCACAGTTGGCATTGTAACCTCGCGCCACCACTACCAGAGCAACACACAGCGTCTCCTGATGAAGCATATGCGGGATGCCTGCGCCGAACGTGGGCGCGCTATCTGACCTTGGGTCCAACCGCCAAGAGGATACTTCCTCAGGCTCTCCGCCGCCCAGCGTCTCTGCTGAAGTCGGGGGGGCACATGTTGCCGTCCAGCGTCAATGCCGGTAAGCTCTCGTACGGCCTGAGCATTGTTGCCGGACGACGGGCTACACGGAACTTATTCCGGGCCAGAAGTCGGCTTGTGAGAAGCCATGAACTGCTCTTGAACTCTGATAACCGGCACCAACTGGGAGAGGGGAAGTTAATTCGTGACAAAACCAACGATACTTGTGGCAACGTGGGGCGACGGGTTGTTCGCAGTCACCGGCGGTGGGCGCAGGCAAGAGATTGCGGACCTGTCTGTCAGAGGGCTTGCACCGGATGGACGCGGCGGTGCGCTCGCCATTGTTGGCGGCAATTCGCTGCACAGGCGCGCGCCAAGCGGCGAATGGGCACCGGTCGCTACGAGCGAGTTCGAGCTCTCGTGCTGTATGTCCGTTCGAGACATCATCTACGTTGGAACGGACAATGCACGCATGCTGCGGCTGAGCGACAAGGGCGCTGTGCTCGAACCTATTGAAGGTTTCGACAACGTCGCGGGGCGGGATGGCTGGTTTGCTGGTTCGGCAATTGTGAAGGGGCAGCGTGTTGGGCCGCCGCTAGGTATTCGCTCGGTCACGACCAACTCGAACGGGGGCACACTGTTCGCCAACGTTCATGTGGGAGGCATTCCGCGTTCTATGGATGGAGGAAGAAGCTGGCAGCCCACCATCGATATCAACAGCGATGTCCACGAGGTCTGTGCGCACCCGGCAAATCCCGACATTGTTGTCGCGGCGTCCGCTATTGGCCTTTGCATTAGCCGCGACGCGGGAGCAACGTGGACCATAGAACGCGACGGCCTACACGCATCGTACTGCTCTGCGATAGCGTTCTCGGGCAATGCCATCCTTGTCTCCGCGTCGACAGATCACTTTGCGGCGCAGGGAAGAATTTATCGTCGGCCGATCAAGCCGGATGGAGACATAGTGGCCGTCGAAGGCGGGATGCCGGCGTGGACCGAGGGTATCGTTGACACCGGTTGCATCGCCGCAAACGGATCGTCCATCGCGGTTGCTGACAGAGCTGGCAACTTATACGTCTCGGACGATTTTGGGCTGGCTTGGTCATGCAGGAGCACCAGACTGCCGACCCCGAGCG
>QIAW01000104.1:0-6829 GCA_003225655.1 Acidobacteriota bacterium | reverse complement strand
TGTTTTTCCTTACCTATCAGGGAACAGCTAGAATCGAAGGGATGGCGACTAGAACAGCGAAAAAGAGAACACCAGCGGCGGCGCAACCCAAGGGAGCGGATATCCTGACGGCCGCGAACCTCGCGCGGCAGCCATGGCTGCTGCACGGGTGGAGCACGCGACAGGGGGGCTGCTCCCAGGCTTACGGCCAAGGCACGCTGAATCTGGGGTTCACCGCTGACGACCCCCGGGAAAATGTCCTGCAAAACCGGCGGATCTTTCTTCAGGAATTCACCGGGGAAAAGCGGGGAGCACAGAAGAACAAGAAGCCGCTTTCACTGGTGACGTTGCGGCAGATCCACTCTTCTTATATTCATCTTGTGAAGCGGGCTTGTGCTGAGCCTTTGGCCGGCGATGGCATGGTGACCAACCGTCCCGGACTGGTGCTGGGCATTCAGACCGCGGATTGCCTGCCCGTCCTGATTGCCGACCCGGTGAACAAGGCGGTGGGGGCCTTTCATGCCGGGTGGCGCGGCACGGTGGCACGCATTGTGGAAAAGGGCGTAGGGGCGATGCACATGCATTTTGGCAGCGATCCCGCGCGGCTGGTGGCGGCAATCGGTCCCGGTATTGGCGGCTGCTGTTATAGCGTGGGTGAAGAGGTACAGGCGCAATTTGAAAGCCAGTTTGACTATGCCGGGGAGCTGTTCCACAAGGTATTTGAATCGGACCCGGTGCGCGAGAAGTATCCTCTGCTCTTTCTGACCGCGCGCGCCCCTGGACACAGCGACCTGGGGCCGCAACTCCATCTTGACCTGGTCAAAGCCAACCAGCGGCAGCTCTTGAGCGCGGGATTGAAAGAGAAAAATGTCGCCGCCTTGGGTTTGTGTACGGCTTGCAACTTGAAACTGCTTTTTTCTTATCGCGCCGAACGGGGAAAAACCGGCCGCATGATGGCGGTGATTGGAATCAGGCCGGCTCGGTGAAGGCTTTCAGCTCAACTCATTCCTTTTAGGGTTCGGAGACTAAGGCGCAGGACAACTTCCCGGGAAATCCCGGATGGCTCTCAGGCTTGCTATATACACAACTACTGCGGCGTGGTGGATTGTGTCGTGGGTTGTGCCTGGGGCTGGGTCGAATTAACCACGTCTTTGAGCTCTTTGCTGGGCTTGAAGAATGGGATTTTCTTGGCGGGCACGTCAACGCGGTCGCCAGTCTTCGGATTGCGTCCCACGCGCGGTTTTCGCTGGCGGGTGCGGAAGCTGCCGAAGCCGCGGACCTCAATCTTGTCGCCGCTGCGCAGCGAGTGCACGATGCTGTCAAAGATGGTATCTACGACCACCTCGCTGTCTTTGCGGGTAAGTTCCACCATCTTGGAGACTTCTTCGATCAGATCCGCTTTGGTCATAGTCTAGCAATCTACCTGATAACAAACGTTTTGTCACTGCCCCAATAGGCCAGTTTAGAAACTTGGCAACACTGGAAATAACCGCAATTTGCTCCCTTCCGCCGTGCGCGGAAGGGAGCAACGACACCGCGCCGGCGTTCTGGCCGCTCTCGCTATTTCCACAACTCTGGCCGTTCCGGCTATTTCCACAGGTAATAGAAAGCTATGTGGGTATCGAGCAGCTTGGTTTTGTCGGGAACAAAATGGGAGACGTCGCCGAAGATCACGTCCAGCAGCGTACGGCGCTGCTTTTCAGGATGCACCAGCACGGGCTCACCTTTGATGCCCACGGCCTTGGCGGTCTCATCGACGGCCATTTCAAAATCACCCAGCTTATCGATCAGCTTCAGCGGCAGCGCCTGCTGCCCGGTCCAGACGCGGCCGTCGGCCAGGGCTTTGACCTCTTCGACCTTCATCTTGCGGCCTTCGGCAACCGCGGCAATAAACTGGCCGTGCATATCGTCAAGCTGGCCTTGGAAGTAGGCCCTTTCCGCGGGGGTCATGTCGCGGGCCGGATTGCCGGCATCTTTGAGGGCGCCGGCCTTCATGGTTTCATCCTTGAGCTTGGCCCATTTCAGCAGGTCGCCGTAGTTGATCCACTCAGCAATCACGCCAATACTGCCCACGATGCTGGCGCGGTCGGCATAAATTTTGTCGGTGCCGGCGGCAACGTAGTATCCGCCGCTGGCGCCCAGGGTCTCAACCGAAGAGACGATCATCTTTTTCTTCTGGTCACGGATGCGGCGCACCTCGTTGTAAATCTCCTGCGAGGCCGCGGCCCCGCCGCCCGGCGTGTTGATATGAATAATGATGGCCTTGACCGAATCGTCATCGGCAAACTCTTTGAGTTGCTTGACCACGGTCTGCGGCTCGATGATCACACCTTCCAGGTCAACCACGGCAATCTTGTCACCAAAGCCGCCGAATTCTCCTCCGTGGCTGCCGCTTACCGCCACAATCATTACCGCGGCAATCGCAAAGAGAAAGACAAAAAGTATGCCCGCACCGAGCAGCACCCAAATCCATGTGCGGGATTTTCCGGTATTGTTCATAGATGGATTAGTGTAGCACCGCTCCCAGCGCCTCGAAAATGAGGACCTCTGGAAGACTGGGCCATCATCTGCGAGTTCGACCCCAGGAAAAGGGAGCGAGATCAGTTTCGGTTATATCCAGGCCGAGTATGGCGGCGGCGCGCATGTTGCATGTTCCTCAGAAACTTTGCGGCCCGGCTGAAGCACCTTCGGCTGATGGAAGCCGGGGCCTTGCAAAAAGAAAGCCTATGTAAGTCTAATCTGTTTTATTCGTTTGCCTAACCTAATCGTAATTTCATCGGGAACGGCAACGGAAAGAACGAGTGATTCCACGACCTCTCCATTTACCTTGACTGCTCTTTCCTTGATCTTCCGTTCAGCCTCTGAACGGGAGGAAGTGAATCCCGACTCCTTCAATAGTTTGTCTAATCTGACCTTAACCTCTCCAGCCGCGCCGTCGCTCGCTATCAAATCATGGGCCTTAAGCTCCAACGTTTCCAGATTCTCCGGAACCTCATCGCGCTGGAACTGCTTTTCCCAATTCGTGGCCGCCTGGCGCGCGAAATCAGCCGGGTGGAAATCGCCGACAATTTTCTCAGCCAGCTCTTTCTTGGCTTTCATGGGATGCAGGGCACCGGATGAAACCTGCGATTTCATCTCCGTAATTTTCTGGGCAGAGTGATCGGTCAGCAACTCCCAGTAACGCCACATCAGCTCGTCAGAGATGGACATCAGTTTGGCGTACATTTCGCCGGGTTTTTCCGCGACGTGGTCAGCACCACTTGCGAGGGCTGTCCGTAGGCGCGCTGCAGCTCACGCCCGACCAGCAGGTTGAACTTCTGGTCGGTGCCGCCCAACTCGACATCGGCCTGGAGCGCGACTGAGTCATAGCCCTGGGCCAGCGGATAGAGCAGCTCGTGAACAGCGATGGGCTTTTCTTCTTTGAAGCGCTGGTGAAAATCCTCACGCTCGAGCATCTGCGAGACGGTGTACTTGGCAGCCAGGCGAATAAAGTCTTCAGCGCTGAATTTCGAGAACCAGCGGCTGTTGAAATCAACCACGGTTTTTTGCGCGTCCAGAATCTTGAAGACCTGGGTTTTGTAGGTTTCGGCGTTCTTTTCGATCTCGTCGCGGCTCAGCGGCTTGCGCGTGACGGAGCGGCCCGTAGGGTCGCCGATCATTCCGGTAAAATCGCCGATCAGAAAAACTATCGTATGCCCGAGGTCCTGAAAGTGCTTGAGCTTGCGGATCAGCACCGTATGTCCCAGGTGCAGGTCGGGTGCGGTAGGATCAAAGCCCGCTTTCACCAGCAGTGGCTTGCCGGTCTTCTGCGCGTTTTCCAGTTTTTCGCGCAGCTCGGACTCGCGGATGATCTCCGCCGATCCTTTTTTTATGTAAGCGAGCTGCTCGTCCACGGGAAGAAAATTGGGCATGGGGATGATTATATCCATACGCTATCCGCTGAACGTGAGGACGAAATGCCTGGGGATGGCCGGCAAGTCGCCGGCATTACCCCGCGGTGAGTTTTGTCTTTCCCATGGATTGCACTCTGCGGCCCACGATTTCGTGGTTCCCTTCCAGCACGATGTTGATCGCTTCCGTGTAGGCGATGTGCTCCTGCTGCAAAATGCGCGCGGCCAGCGCGTGCTCGTCATCGGAATCAAGAACGGGAACTGTCTTCTGCACAATGATGGCGCCGTGATCGAGATGCTCATCCACAAAGTGCACGGTACAGCCTGAGACCTTGACGCCATATTCAAGCGCCTGGCGATGCACGTCGAGTCCGGGAAATGCGGGCAGGAGTGAAGGGTGGATATTCAAAATCCGGTTGGGGAACTGCTGCACAAACCAGGATGAGAGCAGGCGCATGTATCCGGCGAGACAGATCAGGTCTACCTGCTTTTCTTTGAGAATTGCCGCTACTTCCGCATCATGTGCTTGCCGCTCTTTGCCTTTGGAAGGAACCACCAACACCGGCAGGCCGCGTTTGCGGGCAGATTCAATGCCGGGGGCCTCGGCGCGATTCGAGATCACGATGGCAATCACGGCATCGGCAATGCGGCCGGCGGAAATCGAGTCGGCGATGGCTTCAAAGTTCGAGCCGCGTCCGCTGAGCAGAATGCCGAGCTTTTTTTTGGATACCATCTCAGTAATTTTCTGAATTGTTAGGAATATAGAACCTTGTTCTCTCCACGAACAATTCTGCCGATGGTGTAGGATTTCTCTCCCGCTTTTTCCAGCAGCGTCTGTGCTTTCTTGAATTTTTTGGCGGGAACCACCAGCACCATTCCAATCCCCATATTAAAGGTCCGCATCATGTCGTCTTGGGGGACGTTTCCCAACTCCTGCATGTGNNGGAAGCGGCCACGCCTTTGGGCAGCACGCGCGGCACATTTTCCGTGATGCCACCACCAGTAATGTGGGCCATGGCCGCGACCGCATCGGCTTGCACCAGCTTGCGCATAACCGGCCAATAGCTCTTATCCACGCGCATGAGCTCAGATCCCACTTTGTTCTTGATCTCGTTGACGTAGGTTTCAGGCGTGTAGCCGGCGACGGTGAACAATAGCTTGCGCGCCAGAGAGTATCCGTTGGTGTGCAGGCCGTTGGAGGGCAATCCCAGCAGCACGTCGCCCTCGCGCACGTTCTTGCCGGTAATGATGCGGTCGCGGTCAACTATGCCGACAATGAATCCTGCCAGATCGTATTCACCCGGCGGATAAAACCCCGGCATCTCTGCCGTCTCACCCCCGATGAGCGCAGCGCCGTTCTGCTTGCAGGCCTCGGCGATGCCGGTCACGATTTTTTCCGCGACTTCGGGTTCGAGCTTGCCAGTCGCCAAATAATCCATGAAGAACAGCGGCGTGGCGCCCTGCACGGCAATGTCGTTGACGCAATGATTGACCAGGTCAGCACCGATGGTGTGGTGGACCTCCATCTCGAAGGCCACCTTGAGCTTGGTGCCTACGCCATCTACGCTCGAAACCAGCACGGGATCGCGATATTTCTTTTTATCAACGGCGAAGAGCCCGCCGAAGCCGCCAATCTCGCTCAGCACTCCCTTAGTAAAGGTCTTGTGCGCCAGATACTTGATGCGTTGCTTGGTGCGGTTGGCTTGCGCGATGTCCACACCGGCATCGGCGTAGGTAATAGCGGAGCGCTGTGGTGGATTTGAGGGCATGTAGGTTGTTGTTTCCGGGGATCGTCTTGGGCCTTCCTGCACGCTCGGAAAAGTTTGCCGAGGATGGCTTGAGGAGCTCTACAGTAGCGTTCCCGTACGCGTCCAGCGGGTGCGGGTCAATAGATGCGCGCACACCGAGCCGAAAAATCGCAGGCGATGGCCGGGCTGCTCGTCGAGCCACTCCGATGAGGGCGCATCGTAGGACCAGAACACGATCAATGGGGAACCAATGACGTTTTCCGCCGGTACCACGCCCCAATCGCGGCTGTCGCTGGAGAAGTCTCGGTTATCACCCAGCATGAACAGCGCTCCCGCAGGCACGCGGCGGGCCGCCATCTCTGAAGGCGCAAAGCGGAAGCGCAGCGTGTGGTGATGCAGGGCGTAGCTTTCCCGGACCTCGGTTCCGTTCACATAGACGACGTCATTGTGGATCTCGACCAGATCACCGCCAATGGCGACCGCACGTTTCAGAAAAATCTGCGCGGGGTCGAGCGGATAGTGGAAGGCAACGATCTCTCCGCGCGGCACAGTCTTCAGCCGCGGCAGCCGCCAGTGGGTAAAAGGAATTTCTGGCCCATAAAGTGCCTTGTTCCAGAAAAGATGGTCGCCCACCAGGATCGTACCCTCCATGGAAGCCGTGGGCACCACCGAAGCCTCGCCAATGAAAGTGCGCACCAGAAACAGGAACAGGAATATCCACAGCGCCCACTTGCCGGCACGGAAAAGATGTCCGCACTTTGCTTTGCTCTGCGCTGACTTTTGCCCGCCCTGGAGCTGGACAGGGCGACGAAGCCATCCTGCCCTGCGCTTTGCGGCGGCATCTGGCGCTAAATTGGTTGCGGCAGTTTTCATGAAAGAAAAATAGCTTGATCGATTATTCAAGGCTGCTCACCTGAGCACAATCAGGCGTACCGCTTAGGGGAAGCGGTCACGATTAGAGTTGCAAGGTATGTTTTCAAGTTATGTTTTTTTCAAGCTATGTTTTTAAAGATGCGGCCGCACGGAATGCTGAATAGCTTTGTTATAATGGAGCGATACGCAAGCCCTTGCTACCTTTCTAGCTCCACAGCTCCGCGCTTAAAGTTAAGATTGCGTCAGCAAGCAGAATTACTCGCGCGCTTGCGCGTGACCTTGTCGGGGAGTGGCTCAGCCTGGTAGAGCACCTGGTTCGGGACCAGGGGGTCGGAGGTT
>QIAW01000103.1 GCA_003225655.1 Acidobacteriota bacterium | reverse complement strand
CGCTGGCGCAGGGCGCGATATTCCGGCATGTAGCGCCCCGCTTGGCGCATGAACCACACCGGCGTGGCGTCGGTAGGAAGCATGCGGCAGGCGCGCACAAAGCGGGATTCACCGCAGGACATGGCTGCAACTCTACCATCACAATTGCCACCTAAGAGCGTATGATGTTGGCCTGCGCGGCATGGCCCGCTGGCATTTGGTTTACAGATCTTGGCGGAAGGGAGAGGCCCCATGCCCACCGTTCATCTTCGGTCGTTTGTCCTTGCCTTGACGGTCTTTTGCGGGTCTTTGGCTTCGGCACAGGGGCGTCCGTCTGGCCCGCGGCCATCTAATAACCCTTCCATGCCGCCGGAGCCGCCGATGATGCTGCTTTCAGGCAAGGTCGTGCTGGATGACGGCACGCCGCCGCCGGAGCGGGTAGCGATACAAAGAGTTTGCAATGGATCCAGCCGGCGCGAAGGCTATACCGATTCGCGCGGAAATTTCCAAATCGCGTTCGGCCGCGACCACGGCCTCATGCAGGACGCTACTGAAAGCACGCTCAGTGGGCGTCGGGCAGAGGCGCTCCAGAACACCCTCGCCCCCTCGGCGGGTTACTCCAATTGGATCGGCTGCGAACTGCGGGCCGTCTATCCCGGATACCAATCGAGCCTGCTGATGTTAAACCTGGATCGGGACCTGCAGCAGCAGGTTGGGACGATTGTGCTAAAGCGCATGGGAAAAGGCGCGGGCAGCACCATCACTGTGACTTCGATGCAAGCGCCCAAAGAGGCGCGTCAGGCATATGAAAGAGGCGAGAGCAGCCTGGCCCAAAGAAAATTTTCCGAGGCGGAGCCGCAATTGCGGAAAGCGGCTACTATATATCCGCAATTTGCCGCTGCCTGGTGCCTGTTGGGCGTTGCCCACGAGGGCGAGGGCCGCGATGCAGACGCCGTTGAAGATTACCGGCGCTCGATCGCCGCCGATCCGCAATTTGTGAACCCGCATTTTGCGCTGGCGGCGCTGGCGATGCGCACCGAAAAATGGGAAGACGCGGTGCGTTCTACGGAAGAGGTGGAAAAAATGGATTCCGCCGCCTTCCCCATCGTTTACTTCTACAATGCCGTGGCCAATTACAATCTGAGCAACTTGGGGGCTTCGGAGAAAAGCGTCCGCACGTTTCTGGCGATGGATGCGAACCATCGCCATCCCGAGAGCACATTGTTGCTGGCGGAAATCCTGGAACAGCGCCATGACTACGCTGGCGCGGCGGAACAAAAGCGCAATTATCTGAAAATCGCTCCCAACGCCGCCAATGCTGAAACGGTGCGCGCCAGCCTGAAGCGGCTGGAAGATTTGAGCGCCGCTAGCCACAACTAGCCGGCGACAAACGGAGCCTTTCAAGCCCGCCCGCTAAGTTAAAGGGAACAGAAGAATTATCTGGCGGAGAGAAAGGGATTCGAACCCTTGATAGAGCTATTAGGCCCTATAACGGTTTAGCAAACCGCCGCCTTCAGCCACTCGGCCATCTCTCCGCTCTTTCGAAGCTCCGCGGCGAGCTGGAGCGCTCGCCCGCTGAAAGGAACGTTTTCATTATAAAGGATACCGCATGGCGGCCGGAGGCCCCATATCTGCATGCTGTTCGCAGATGTGGATTTGCTTTCCCTGACTTCTGAGTACTGCATCCCGAGCTGCGCGATTTCCGGGCAACCCTGTCAACGCGCCCACAATGGCCTTCATCCAACCGTGAAAGCGTTCCCCTGCGCCAGAGAAGGAGCCACTATGCCAACACCCCGGAGGTCCTCGGGAGATATTCCCCGTTACGGCAGCTACCCCTCGCCCAGCCCGGAAGAGCTGGCCGGCATTCCGCCCGGCTCGCAATTGCCGGAGCGCGCCTCGACCGGCCGCCGCCGCATGAGC
>QIAW01000102.1 GCA_003225655.1 Acidobacteriota bacterium | reverse complement strand
ATCGCTCGGGGCCACCATCATGAAAGAGTGGCTCACCATGCGAGTGCAGGGCAAAGCCCTGAAGAAGCTCGCTGACCTGACCTGAGGCCGGCAATGATGCAGTTCGAGGAACTTCATCACTACTCCTATAGCAATTCCAGAATTCGTGCATCCGCGCAGCGCCGGGGCTGAAAGCCCATTAATTGTGGAATCGCCATAAAACATTGGGGTTCCTTTGACTCGCAAGAGTAAAATGGAGGCCGTTTTCGGAGGGAATATGCCCGACGTGTGTACTAGTTGTGGAGCGCCGCTCGCAGGCGCGTTTTGCATGAAATGCGGACAGCGCGCGCAGGCGCCGAACGCTCCCGCTCAGAGCCAACCGGCTTCTATACAGACTCAACCTGCCGCGCAAACGCAGCCGGCTCCAGTTAAGGCCCAACCCGTTCCGGTTCAGACGCCCGCCGCAGCGCAGACGGCGAAACCCGCGGCCCCTGCCCCGAAGCGCTCAGGTTGGGGCAAGGGACTGATGGTAACCGGCTTCATTCTGCTGCTGCTGTTCGGCATGGCCATCGCCGGAACACTTTATGGCGTGCACTGGATTAAATCCAAGGTCTCAAGCTACACCGGCGGCCTGGTGGGCGGCTCTTCGGGACAGGTCAAGGTGGAGCAAGGCAACTCATGCGCGCTGCTTTCACGGGAAGAGCTGCAGCAGGTGCTGGGAGTGGCGGTGGAAAAAAACGCGGAAATCATGGAGCAGTCCGATCCCGGTTGCGCCTACTACACCAATTCTGAGGCTTTTGCTCAATTGCAGAAGATGGCCATCGAACAGGCGCGCCGAGATTCGGAGGAGGCATCCAAGCGTCCCCAGCCTAAGACTGATAATCCGCTGGCGCTGCTGAAAGATGCGAACCAGATGGAGGGCATTGTTAAAGGCCTGACAATGACGCAACCCGATAAAGACGGCCGCGTATTTTCCTTTACCGTGCAGCGGGATTTTGGCAGCGGCAACTGGCCTGCGTTTCGCACTACCATGTCTGCCATCCCCGGGTTTGAAGATGTGCCTGGCGTCGGCGACCACGCTATGATGGGCTCCTTCGGTCACGCCTTTTACGTGCTCAAGGGAGACGGGATGGTCCACCGCTCACCCGTTATTCTAGGGCTGCGCGGTAGTACTGCTCCGCGCTCACCTTTCGCTCACCCGTATATCTTTCCCAGGGGCTTCGCAGCTAACGGCAGGCTGCAGCTTCATCCTCACCCCTTACTCGTGAGAATGGCAATTCAAGGAAACACTATTACAGTTCAAGATTCCCTGAGCGGCAAGCCTCTGCGCCAATAAGAATAAAATAGAAGAATGCGTATCAGGATCATCGGCGCCGGGTTGGCCGGTTGCGAGGCGGCGTTGCAGTGTGCTCGCTTTGGAGCGGCGGTGTATCTCTACGAGATGCGTCCGGTGAAGACCACGCCCGCGCACCAGACCGCGGACTTCGGCGAGCTGGTCTGCTCCAACTCGCTGAAATCGGAGAGCGAAAACAGCGCTCCCTGGCTGCTCAAGCAGGAGATGCGCCGCGCCGGCTCGCGTCTGTTGCAATGCGCCGATGCCGCTGCTGTTCCCGCCGGCCACGCGCTGGCGGTTGACCGCAGTGCTTTTTCCCGTGGCATCGCGGCGGCCATCGCCCGCGAGCCGTTGATCACGGTGCATCGCGAAGAGGTCACGAAGATTGAAGAAGAAGACGGGCTAACGATTGTCGCCAGCGGTCCTCTGACGTCTGCTGCCCTCTCCCAGGAAATTGCCCGCCTGACGGGCAGCGATCATCTTTCTTTTTATGATTCCATCAGTCCTATCGTCGAGGCAGACTCGATTGATCACTCTCGTGTCTATCGCGCGGCGCGCTATGACAAGGGCGAGTCCGACTACATCAATTGTCCGTTTACGAGAGAAGAGTACGACGTCTTCTATGATGCGCTAATGGCCTCGCAATCGGTCGAAGGCAAAGGCTGGGACAGGCTGAACTACTTCGAAAGCTGCCTGCCCATTGAAGAGATCGCGCGCCGCGGCCGCGACACTCTGCGCTTCGGTCCCATGAAGCCGGTCGGATTAAAAGATCCGCGCACGGGAAATATTCCCTACGCTGTGGTGCAGTTGCGGCAGGAAACCCAGCGCGCCGATTCGTATAACCTGGTCGGCTTTCAGAATCATTTGAAATATGGCGAGCAGGCGCGCGTACTACGCCTGATTCCCGGTTTGGAGAACGCCCGCTTTTTGCGCTATGGACAGATCCACCGCAATACCTACATCAATGCCCCGGTTTTGCTCTCTGCATGGTTGCAAATGAAAACGCATCCGCGGGTGCTCTTCGCCGGCCAAATCTGCGGCGTCGAGGGATACGTGGAGTCCATGGCCACGGGCCTGCTCGCGGGAGTTTACGCGGTGATGCTGGCGAATGAATTTCGCGAGTCAGCGCCAACCGCTTTCAATTCCGTGAGTGCTGAGACTTCGCCGCCGGCTGCTATCCTTGATGCGCCGCCACTGGTTCCGCGCTCGACCGCGCTGGGATCGCTGGTTCATTACATCACGCGTGCCGACACCAAGAACTTCCAACCGGCGAACATCACCTTTGATCTTCTGCCCGCGCTCGAAGAAAAAGTCCGCGACCGCCAACAGCGGCATCGCTTGATTTGCGAACGCGCGTTGCGGGAATTCGCCGGCTGGTGGCAGCAGGCAGCGGAAAAACTGCAACCCAGCATTTGCCATCGGTAAGGTCCCAACGCGTTCTGTTCCCGAACTTCCGATAGCTTACCTACCGACGAGAAGAGTATTGATGGTGGAGACCAGCTCATCGCTGCTGAAGGGTTTGCGCAGAAATATGTTAGCGCCGGCTTCGAGGGCACGGCGCCGATCGTCCTTGGTAGTCAGGCCGCTCATCACAACGATGGGAACAGTGGCGGTACTGGGATTGGAGCGCAATTTGCGACAGACGGAAAAGCCGGTGGTTCTGGGCATCATCGTATCCAGGATGGCAAGGTCAATGGAATGGGAGAGGCCATGGAGCAGCGCGCGCGCGCCATCTTTGGAAGACAGCACCTCGAATCCAGCGGATTGCAGCGTATCTTCAATCAACTCGCGGTAGTTAGGATCGTCTTCGGCGAGCAGAATGGTGTATCTTCTCGCCGGCGGCTTGGCCGTGTCGAGCACAGTGCGTATTCTGTGCAACAGTGCGGAGCGGGTAAAGGGTTTCCTGATGACCCTGACTGAGTTCAACTTACCCCGGCGCAAAACAACGTCGTCGGTGTATCCGGTCATGAGCATGAGCTGGATAGCTGGATAGGTGACCGCAACCTCGCTTAGCAGGCTGACCCCTCCCATACGGGGCATGATGGCATCGCTGAGCAGCTGGTCAATTTTCCATTGGTGTTTGTGCCCAACCGCGATTGCCTCGATTCCATCGCCGGCTTCAAGCACCTTGTAGCCACTTTCTTCCAGGCACTGGCGGACCATGCGGCGCAGCGGCGTCTCATCTTCCACTAACAGAATGGTTTCGCCTCTGCCCCGGACAAGCTCTTTTTCCTCCTCAGCCGATGCTTCGGGGGCGTCTGCACTTAGCGGCAGGAAAATTTTGAACGTCGTACCGCAG
>QIAW01000101.1 GCA_003225655.1 Acidobacteriota bacterium | reverse complement strand
GGAGGTACGGAAGTTTTCGTAGAAACACAGACCGTGAGCATTGCCCCCAATACCATTGAGATTTCCGGCGTGCCCCCCGGACACTACGATCTGAGCGTCGTAACCGCGAAAGAAAAAAACGGCGTGGGAACTTCAAGCTCACGCCACCAGACCGTAAATGTCTCCAGCAGCGGCGACGTTGATCCATCCAGAGGCTCTGAGCTGGCGGCAATCAGCGGTACTGTGATCTTCGAAAATCAGCAGGGCCCTCTGCCCGACGCATCACTCCAATTCCACAGTCACGAGTCAGGCCAGTATTTTGACGCTCCTGTTTCGGCCAACGGAGGGTTCGATTTGCCTGAAGTTCACCCCGGGCGCTACGATATCGTTCTGCTGAATTCTGGCGACCTTGCTTTGAAGAGTATCTCTGCCGTCGGCGCTAAGGTGGCGGGTGAAACAGTGGAAATTGCTGGTCCTGGGCGGGTTCACCTCGCGTTGATTGCGTCAAAAGGCAACGGCCGCCTCGAAGGAGTAGTGCTGCGCGGCGACAAGCCCCTAGGCGGAGCCATGGTGGTGCTGGTGCCGCGCGACCCGGCTAACAACTGGTCACTGTTTCGCCGTGACCAGAGCGACAGCGACGGGACTTTCGAACTTTCCACCGTAATGCCCGGCGCCTATACGCTGCTGGCCATTGAAAATGGTTGGGAGCTTGAATGGGCAAACCCGGCAGTGCTCGAATCCTATCTGCCGCAGGGCCAGCCCGTACAGATGGAGGCTGGCAGCAGGCTGAAAATCAACATCAAGTCCGTGCCCCTCCACGGAACCGCCGACAATCCTTCTCCCACAAAATAGCCGCATTAGATGACGAAGCGCTCTACGTCGTCTATTAAATCCGCGGCATGTTTTTATCCTGTCCCTGCTGGGTGCTGCTGCTGCTTTCTGCGCTATCGTAGTTATAATTTGAGGGTACCTTGATCCATCTTAAACAAGGAGGCGAATCCATGAGAAAGGCATTCGCTCTGGGCGTACTTCTGGCGCTGTTGCTGCCACTTTCCGCTTTTGCCAAGCCTAAAAAGAAGATCTACAACAACAAGCCTGATGAGCTCTTTGCTGCTGCGTTGCGCACCGCGCGCGAACGCCACGTAGTAACTTACGTCAATGAGAAAATGCTGATGTTTACCTTTGAGACCGGCAGATCATTCACCTCGAAGGGCTTCATTGCTAACGCCTCGGTAGAGCCGCAGGGCGAGGACAAAGCCACGCTCATTATTAATGTCCAGAATAAGGAAGGCCTCTCCTGGGGCGCAGGCGACCGCATGGCCGACAAATTCTACGACCAGGTCGCCGAGGAGCTTGCCGGCGAGGTGAAGCAGAAGTCTGACCTCCGCTCCCAGGTGGGCACAATCAACACGCCCGAGCCCAAGGCCGTTCCCCCGGAACCCACCCTGACCAAACCCGCGGAGACGACGGCAACCTCCGTAGCTGACGACAAAGGCAGCGTGAAGGTGAGCTCGGTTCCTGACGGCGCTGAAGTCTACGTGGAAAAGCGGGTATAAACCCTGGAGCAAAGAGCTTGCCGTGTTCGCCGGCTCGGAAGTACAGCTCAAGGCTGCTCTGGAAAAAGAGCAGTAGAGTCGGGAGCAACTCCGCACAGATAGCACTCGAATTTTCCGTCCTGGTAAAAGCTAAAGCTCGAGCCTGATGGTCCGCACCGATGCGGGAAACAACCGCCGCAGCAGCATCTGTGCGGCGACGATAGCCGCTCGCCTGTGGTCAATTGTGACTATCTATTCAATGCCATGCGCTGTAGCATTAGGTAGCCTCGCATAGAGCCTTGCAGAGAAAGAGCTTCGCAGAGAAAGATAAGCCATGTTCGCAGAAGCACGGAAGATAGGTCTGGCGCAGCCATGATGAGTGCAATTGTTATTTCCTGTAGTCTGCTGGCTGCACTGGTTGCCATCTTGCTGGTCTACTGGATGCGCAGGTCGGAGGCGCTGACAGCAAAGACTCCCGGGTTTGGCTCGCTGAGAATGTGTCCGTTTTGCGGATTGATCACATCCCGATCAGAAACATGCTGCCTGGAGTGCGGTAAATTGCTTCCCGCCGTCTAAGGATTTAAAACCCGCACTCCGTAAACATCGCGATACCATGTTCCAACTGAATGCTGACGGCCGCTTTTCCTAGGTGCAGGTCAGCGTGGCCGAGCCGCTGACGGTCATCGACGTGTTATTGACTCCGCTGCCCACCCTGAACTGCAGGTTGGCCGGCGCCGTCACCGTGATGGTGGCCGTTCCCGGCACCTTACAGGTAGCCATTCCCAGGCTGTTGATCGATGCCACCGGTATGTTCGATGACGACCAGGAAAGGCCGTCGGCCAGCACCAGCATGCGGCTCTGATGATTGGTGAAGTTGCCGGTAGCGGTGAAGCCAACCGTACCCTGCGAGCTGCTGGCGGCGGTAGCACTCGTGGGGGTAACGGTAACGCTGGTGATGGTTGGATGGCCGGCGCCGCATCCCATCAGCAAAGCCGTGGCTGTGATTGAAGCAAGCAGAACAAGACGAAACTTTTCCATGAATACTTAGAACGTGAGAGTCTCTCCAGGGTTGCCGGATGCATTGCCCTTCTTGTGACAACTATGGATGCCGTATAAACCGTGCTCTGTTGCTCCGCTTGCGGCGCGCGGTGGGTAAAACGGTCCAAATAAGTTTTGGGCTTTAGCCCCGGGCTTTTCTTACAGGACATTACTTATGCAATTCTCAATAAAGATCCAATACGATGATCCGCACCGAGGCGGGAAACAATCGCCGGCGTAGGCGCCGAGGTCATGAAGGACGTCACGGAAGTGCCGGACATGGGTTGGCTCAGCTTCATTCGAGACCCGGCCGGTGCGGTTCTGGGGCTGTGGCAATCCAAATCCCTATCCGCGTAATCCGTGAAATCCGCGGTAGGTTTTTGCTCTGCCTTTGGAACAAGGGATGGCTAAGCGCGATGAGCTATCAGTAGAGACGTAGCACGCTACGTCTCTACCATGCACTATGAAGGATCGCGCGGTCGAACCAGGTTGAAGTTCACCGTAACGGTTGTTTCCACCTCGACGGGTTCTCCATTGAGGAGATACGGGCGGTAGCGCCATTGCTGCACCGCGTCGCGGGCTGTTGGAACCAGGTACGGGTGCCCGGAAATGGTCTTAAGCTCGATAACACGGCCCTGTTTGTCAATGATGGCATGGAGCACTACCATGCCCTGAATGCGATTCGCCTTCGCATACGCGGGATAGGCCGGAGTAACCTTGTAGCTGAGGAGCCTTTCTTCAATCTGCCCGGAAACCCGGACCCTGTTGAGAGTGACGCTGCCGGAGTTTGATTCCCCCGCCTGCGGTTTGGATGTGGACCCGGCCTGCGGCCACAGCGCGGCCGATGCCAGTAAAACGAGCACGAGGACTTGCGCTTTCCAAAATGTGTTCATAACCCGGAATTCTAGCTCAAATCAGTCGCCAGGAAACAAGAAAGCACGCCTTGCCTGGGCCTCAAATGTTAAGCACCCTGGTCGGCCTGGGCCGCAAACAACATTCGCCGGCAGCAGCGCGTACACGCCAATGAAGGCGCCCATAAAGATAGCCGGATTTTGCCTGAACGCTGATTGCTGACCCGTCATTTTGTTACCACAAAGATCTTGGAATATCCGCGCAATCCGTGAAATCCGCGGTAGGTTTTTGCTCTGGCTTTGGAACAAGGAATGGCTAAAACCGTTGCAGATGGAAATTCACAGTGATGGTTGTCTCCACTTCGACGGCCTCACCATTGAGGATGTAGGGGGTATAGCGCCATTCCTGCACCGCGCCCAAGGACGCTGGGATAAGCTCTTTCGGACCAGAGATGGGCTTCAGTTCGGCGACCCGGCCCTCTCTGTCGATAAGGGCGTGCAGCAAAACCGTGCCCTGAATGCGTTCCCGCTTGGCTTCCTCCGGATAGATCGGCGTGACCTTGTGGATAAGGTGTCCCTCAGAGACTTCTCCGGCAAGCCGGACTCTATAATGAACGTCGCCCGCTGCGCCGGCAGAATCGCTGCCGTTTGCAGCGCTAGAGTTAGCCGCCTTGGCATCGGAAGAAGAGTCAGCCGGCGAGCCAACTGACTTCTCCAAAGCGGTGGCTTTTTGCTCCTTGGTTTTTTCCTTAGGCGGCGGCTCATTCGTGACGCGATCGCTGAAAGCAAAATCAAAAGGAATCTGGGTTACAACCTGGGTGGCCTTGCCGTTCTTCATGTACGGTTTGAATTTCCACTTCTTCATGGCCTTTACGGCGGAGTCGGCCAGCACGGGATCGCCGCGCACCACTTCAACTTCCTGCACATCGCCTTTCTCCGAGACTGAGACCTTGAGCAGCACCTGCCCCTGAATTCCCTTCTCCGCGGCCGCGATAGGATAGGGCGACTTGACTGA
>QIAW01000597.1 GCA_003225655.1 Acidobacteriota bacterium | reverse complement strand
CAGGCCGACCAGGGCATTGCCGGCCACGGCCAGAGAGGCCTTCTGGCCGGGGGTAATCTTCACGATGCCGCGCTTACCGGCCAGCGATGCGGCGACGTAGAGGTTGCCTTCGATATCGAAAGCCAAGCCCTGAGGACGTCCCAGGCCGCGGTAGAAGGTATTGACGGTCCCGTGATCGTCAATGCGGTAGATGGAATCGAAACTCGAGGTGGTGGGGCCGGTGACGAATAGAGAGCCATCATGGTGGAAGGCGAGATGATAGGCCGAAATGCTGGGCTCGAGCGTGGCGAAGACGAAAATCTGGCGGTCGCGGGAGATCTTGAAGACGGTCCCGCTGCGGTCGCCCACATAGAGGTTCTCAGCGCGGTCGAAGGCGATGCCGGTGGCGATCCCCATGCCCTCGGCATACGAGGACATGGTGCCATTGGGAGCGACGCGGTATACGGTGCCATCGTGGCGTGAAGAGACGTACATCTGGCCGGCGCGGTCAAAGGCGATACTGGTGGCGTTCATCATCTCGCTGAGGAAGGGCCGCACGGTGTAGTTGGTATCGATCTTGAAGATCGATACCGGAACTTTTTGTCCGCGGCTTCCGGAGAAGGTAGCAAAGATATTGCCTTCGTGATCGAGAGCGGGATTGGTGACGGGATGCAGGTTTTCCGCCACCGGGACGGCAATGCGAAATTCGTGGGGATTGCTGCTGGAGCCGTCGGCGATGACCACCACGTCTCCTGAGCTTGCGCCTTCGGGAACACGCGCGACCATAAAGTCGTCAGAGCTGATGAGCACCGTGCCCTCGGTCCCGCCGAAATGCACCGCAGGCCTCTTCATGGCCGGGGGCCGCAACCCCGCACCCAGGATGCGTACTTCGCCTCCGGGCAATGCCGCGGGCGGCTGTACTGCCTCAATGCGGGGCTTGCCATTCACGTTTTTCTTTCCGATAAGATCAGAGATGCCCATTTTGTCGAAACATTTATTTATCTATTGCGCTTCTACGCAGTGGTGTCGCCCCTACGGGGCTCGGTTTCTTCATGCACATTTACCCAGCGCTCCCGCGCTGGGCTAACTCATTTCGCGCCTTCCGGCGCTGGTGTGTCATTGTGCCGCCGTTATTGCCATTGCATAGAGAGTTGTTGCGTTTTCGCGCGCGACATCGCTCACTTTCGCCCCCGTTCATAACTCGTGCTGGGCTTCCGTTCAGTGCAAAATGCGGAAGTGAATCAGCACTTGCACGACGATGTTGGCATAAACCCCGGCGCCCAGATCGTCGAGCATGATGCCGCTGCCTCCGGGCAGCTTTTCCAGTTGCCGCAACGGCGGTGGCTTCAGGATATCGAATCCACGAAAAAGTATAAAACTCGCCAAAACATATTGCCAACGCAGGGGCACGGCGATGAGCGCGATGAGCTGGCCGGCAACCTCATCAATCACCACGTGGCCAGGGTCGGTGACGCCACTTTCGCGGGCCACAATCGAAGAGACGGGTATGCCAACGACGATGATTCCGCAGGTGGCAACCATGGCGTAAAACGATTGCAAGCTTCCCTGGACCAGAAAGCCGGCACAGGCCCACCAGAGAGCTGCGGTGACGAGGGAGGCCCATGTCCCGGGGCCGGGACGGATGAATCCGATGCCAAAAAAAGTCGCCAGCAGCCAGGCGAAAACCGTTCGCGAGGGCAGCTCGGCTTCCTCCAACTCAAGCTCAGTTAATTTTCTGTCCATGGGTGCCGTCCGGCAGCTCGTCGCCCTCGAGGGCATGCCGCGTTCTTTCTTCGGCAGATTCGGCGTTCATCAGCTCTTCCGGATCGTTCACCGGCGTGGAAATCACATACGCTCCACTTGCCCACTTGCCGAGGTCAATGACGCGGCAGCGTTCGCTGCAGAACGGAAACTCGGCTTCGGTGCGCAGAACAATTTTTCTGCAAATCGGGCAACGAAGACTGCGGGTTTTCTTTTCCATAGTTAGATATTAAGTTTCGAGTTTCAAGCGTACTTCACGAGTCCCGAGATGGTGCATTTGGCCCTCAGAACAGTCAGTGGTGGCGCCCCAACGTGTTTGTGCGAACTCATGGTCATAGCGTCGTCCCCAGGGGGCTGGTATCATTTTTTGAGCATACCCAGGGCTGAAGCGCGGGGCTACTGTACGTCGCCCCCTTTGGGGGCTTGGAAAGCGCACACCACCGCACGAACCTGAGCTGAGAACTGAGAACCGGGAACTGAGAACTGTTTTTCAAGCTTCGCCCACCTTCTGCAAGAAGCGAATAATGGATTCGATGCCGCGATAGAAATTGGGGATGTGGAACTTCTTATTGGGTGCGTGCAGGTTATCGTCGGGCAGGCCGAAGCCCATCATTACACTGGGAATTTTCAGGTGCTTCTCAAAATCTGCGACGATGGGAATCGAGCCGCCGGAGCGAATGAAAACCGTATCTTGGTTGAACACTTCTTTCATGGCCGCGGTCGAGGCCTGCACAAACTGGTTGTCGGTTTTTACCACAATGGGATCGGCCACGCTGAACTGCTTGATGTTGATGGAAATTCCCTTAGGAACGTTCTTCTGTACGAAGTCACTGTAGAGCTTGAAGATCTCTGCTGGAGTCTGGTCCGGAACCAGGCGCATGGAAACCTTGGCTGAAGCCCGCGCCGGGATCACAGTCTTGCCTCCAGCGCCGATGAAGCCGCCGGGCATGCCGTGGACTTCGAGGGTAGGCCGCGCCCAGATGCGCTCCAGCACCGGGAACTCGGATTCGCCGGTCAGCTCTTTGGAACCGACCTCGGTCTTGCGGAAGTGTTCCACGTCGAAGGGAAGCGAACTCCACGCCTTCAGCTCGTCGGGACTGGGTTTTTCCACGCGATCGTAAAAGCCGGGGATGAGAATTTTTCCCTTTTCATCTTTTAACTTGATGATCAGGCGCGCCAAGGCTTCGAACGGATTGGGAGCGGCGCCGCCGTACATGCCGGAGTGCAGGTCGGTCATGGCGCCGCTGGCTTCGAGCTCGGTATAGACCATGCCGCGCAAACCGACGCACAGCGTAGGCAAGTCGGGAGCAAACATCTCTGTGTCAGAGACCAGGGCAACATCTGCCTTCAGCCGCTCGGGATGCTCGCGCACAAATTTGGCGATGGATTCTCCGCCGACCTCTTCTTCTCCCTCGATGAGCACGCGGACATTCACAGGAAGTTTGCCACCAGCAGTTTTCAGCAGCGATTCGAAGGCCTTGATGTGCATGTACATCTGGCCTTTGTCATCGACGGCGCCGCGCGCATAGAGGTTCTGATTGCGCTCGGTGGGCTCAAAGGGCGGCGTGTGCCATTCGTTGAGCGGATCGGGAGGCTGTACGTCGTAGTGGCCATAGCAGAGCACGGTGGGCTTGCCTACGGCCTTGAGCCAGTCCGCATACACCAGCGGATGGCCCGCGGTGGGGACCACCTCGACGTGTTCCATCCCAATATTGCGCAGGTGCGTGGCCACGAATTCGGCGGCACGGAGAACGTCTGCCTTGTGCTCAGGCAACGTACTGACGCTGGGGATACGCAGCAGTTCTTTCAGTTCACTCAAAAACCGTTGCTGGTTTTCGCGGGCGTAGATAACGGCGGTGGGAGAATTCAAATGAGACGCTCCTGATTCTTCCAAAGTATAGCGCGTAGAAAGTTACTTTTGGAATCGCGCCAGAGAGAAGCTGGAAATATCGAGCTCAGGCTGGATGCCGCGTGCAAGCTGGCCCACGAGCTGGGCGGTTATCGGAGCGAGCAGAATTCCGTTGCGGAAGTGTCCGGTGGCCACGAAGTAGCCGGGAACTTCCGTTGCGCTGAGGATGGGAAGATCATCGGGCGTCGAAGGACGCAGACCTGCCCAGGCCTCCAGCATCTTTGCCTCCGCGAGCTGCGGAACAAGCTTCGCCGCCTGCTGGTGCAGGCGCCGGATGTCTGCCGGATCAACGCGTTTGTCGAAGCCGGCCTCTTCGACGGTTGCGCCGATGAGAATGCGCCCATCGCTGCGCGGCACCAGATAAACTTCCGGAGCGCGCACTACGCGCTGCAACATGCCTCGCTGCAGAGGAATCACGCTGAGCATCTGTCCTTTGACCGGGCGCGCGGGAATGCTGCATGCTTCCGCGCCTTGCACTTTGATCTGGCCTGCCCAGGCACCGCAGCAGTTGACAACGATGGCAGCGGAGTAATGACTGTGCGTGGTTTGGATTGATAATCCTTCGCCCTCGCGCCGAACCTCGGTAACTTGTGATCCAGAGGCAACGTCAACGTTGTGATGCCTGGCGGCGTGGAACGAAGCCCGCGCCAGCGCACGGGGATCGACGCTGCGCTCCTGCAGCTTTGCTACCCCGCCATTTGCAGAGAGACAAGGCTCCAGCCCGGCAAGTTCCGTGGCCGTCAGCAGTGCGGTTCCTTCGGGTACTTCGTTGTGCTCGTGCTCAGAAAAGAACACAATCGCGCCCTGGTCGCGGAGGTCCACTTTGTCTCCGGACTCATCTTCGACCTCGGCAACAAATTCCGGATACATGCGGGCGCTGGTTACGGCCAAAGTTTGCAGACTCAGCGGCAGATCGCCTCCCCAGGGGGCCAGCATGCCGGCAGCGGCATACGAGGCTTCGCGTCCGGGCTCGCCACGCTCGATGACGAGCACGCTGGCGCCGTGGCGGCGCAGCTCGCGCGCGAGCGACAGGCCGATAATGCCGGCGCCAAGGATGATTGCGTCCCAGGACTTCATCCTCGTCATTTTAAATGTTGATGGTGGTGGATGCGGTGGGCAGGTCGAATGAGTTTTGAGGAGCAGGTAGTACTACAAGGTTGGTGTTTTCACGCCAGCCGCTGGAAGAAGTACATTTTGCCGTCTGTGCCTGTGGCCATATAGGCGCCGTTTTGCTGGCCCTGGATGGCCATGCCGAGGTCGAATGGCATCAAGCCGTTCACCAGCCCTTGAAAGCGCAGAAAATTATTTGCCGGCATGAAGCCCCATTGTCCGGCAGACTGCGCACCGTATCCATAAATGCCACCCTGCAAGGTGCTGGCGAAGCTGCCGTTAGGATAGATTTCCACTAGCGCCACGCTTCCATCATTGGCGCCCACCTGCCATCGGCCTACGGGTTGAAAGACCGCGAGCGCGCCCGGCGCCTGCGCCATGGTTACTTGCGGCGCAGTTTGTTGCAGAACGAAGTCACACTGCTGCACCCAATCCACGCGTCGAAGTTGCTCGAACATGGCCCGGGCCGCTTGGATGGAAGGCACGTGCCTGTTTCCGGGCAGCACGCCCTGCAGAAATTTTGCCTGCGCCAGGCGAAACTTTTCTGTGTCGTCTTTGGGAGGATTGAGCAGGCTCTGGATGCGGAACAGCAGCCGCTCGGCCTCGCGCGTGTCCCCGGTGTTGGTGTCGGAGAGAATCTGCACCATGTGCAGCATCACCTCGGTGTTGCCTGCGTCCAGGGTGAGCGCCTCTTGCAGCAGGGAATATGCCTCTTTGAATTTGGCGGTGAAGGCCTGCTCATCGTAAGCGGCTGCAGGAGGCTGATGCCCCATCTGCTGCGCTTTGGCAATAGCGATGGCGCTATCGAGCATGATCTGTTCGGCATCGGTCTTGAGCAAGACAGCTTTCTTCAGCAGGAGCTCGGCACGCGAGGTCTCGACGCCGCCGACGTTGATGGCTTGTGTGCCTTCAGCCTCGGCCACCTTCAGCAGTTCGCCGATAACGTGGTGCACGGAGTCGCGGTCTTCCTGCTGGGGCGCTCGTTTCTCTACGTTTTTTGCAGTAGAGGCGGTTCCGGTGGTTGTGGCCGCGCCGGTACGAGGCGAGGCCGCCTGCACCTCAGTGGAAATCGCCGCAAGCTTGGCCAGAATTTCTGGCGACAGGTTTACCTGGACGACGTTCATAGTAACGTTGCCCGTTATCTTTTCCACCTGCAAGGCTGTGGCCCGGCCGCCTTCAGCGATCTGTCCAGACGTCTGCACGACTCCGACGCGGGTCTCGTGAACCTCGATCAAGCACCGGCCGCAGCCCACGCAAAAACGCGCAGACTGTGGATTTTTCTCGTAGCCGCAGTCGGAACACTTCATGCAAGATTTTTTCTTAGCCGATGCTGTCGATCTTCATTCCAGTGACTTGCTTGGCCACGTCAATTTCCTGCGTGACCCGCGCGGTGCCGCTAGCAACGCGGCCTGCCTCAATGCCGACCACGCCTTCGGCCTCTTTCATCCGCTGCACCACTTCGAGCACTGGCCCCATGCCTTTGATGTGCTGCTCCAGCTCGGCGGCGAATTCAGGATCTTTGGCCAGCTTCTCGGAAAGAATATCCTGCAGCACCGGTTGATAGCGTTGCGGTTTTTCTTCGAAGCGCGCCATGGTGTCAGCAGCTTCGGGATCTGCGGAGAGCTTGTGCTTGAGCGCGGCGAACAATCCCTTGGCTTTTGCGAATGCCGCCTCTCCCACCAGCTTGGCGAACTCGTCCGCGCCCTTGACGACGTACGGCGTAATGACCGAAAGAACACTTCCGGTAAGAGTGGCTATGGTAGCCGGATCCATGATGGCCTCCTTGAGGTGTTACGAATTGAGGTGTTACAAATTTTACTCCCTGGCTGCTGAAATGCTGCAGCTAAAACTTACCTAAGGGTAGGTGAAAGAATCAGGGCCCGCGTTTCATTCGGGGCGAGGTTTTATGAAACGGGCTTCAATTCATGTTGGCGGAGGCTGCTGCGGAAGTTTTCGTGGTGCTGGGTGCATCCGCGGAAGATGGCGCGGCCGCATCCTGCAATTTGGAGAAGACCACCAGGCGTTGGGGGGCAGGGCCGATGTAATAGGTCGGGTAACAGGTGATCAAGGTCAAGCGGGTGTCATCGCTCGGGCGGATGGCCGACAGGTCGTCGGGCTGCACGATCTGTTTGCCGGTGACTTTGAAGGTGAAGGTCTTGCCATCGCGTTGCACGAGAATCGAGTCTCCTTTTTGCAACTCATAGATGTGGCGGAAAAACGTATCGCGATGCCCTGTGATCACGGCGTTGCCGGTTTCTCCGGGAACCGGCGTATCGGTCATGTGTCCGGGAGCCACGGCCAATTGTTTGCGTCGAGTGCCCTCCACGATTACCGCATCGAGGTTGATTTTGGGAATCTCGAGGCGGGTCAACCTATCCTCCGGTTTTTCCGGTTGGGCCACGCCAGGAAGCGAGACTTGCAAGGCCGTGGTTTTCTGCCGCTCCCACTCTCGTGCCAGACGGCGCTGCTCGGCAAACATCAGTCCATATTGGGTGCCCACGTAAAGCAGCAGCGCGATTCCCACAAGGAAGGGAAGCAGGCGAAGAGCCCGCCGCGCCCTTGGGATAGAACGGGGCAGTTTTTGTGTCGCCCGGCGCTGCTGATTCGACTGCCAATCCATCACTTGAGTAAGATGCAGAAATTCAGAGTGCCGGGAACAGGCTGGGATGGGTGGAGTTGGGTCATTTGGTCATCGGGTCATTGGAGAATTGAGTAACTGTGTAATTTGGTAATTTTGTAATTCG
>QIAW01000594.1 GCA_003225655.1 Acidobacteriota bacterium | reverse complement strand
AAGAGCGTGTGTGAGAACGAAGGTGCCGGAGTGATCTTCAACGGCAGAGCCCTGGGCTCCCATGCTTAGGTCTTCACTCTTTCCCCGGTCTCGCCAATCTTAATGGTGCTTTTGTTCTCTCACCTCGCTCTAGATTTGGGTTTCGTTGCTCTACATCCCCGATGTTGTTTTTCCTGTGCCTTTCTCTTGTCCCGAGCCCGGCGGCGGTGCCACAGCGCCGAATCCGGATCTAGTTCTTGCTGCAATCGCGTCAGGTTATAGCCCACTACACCCAGGGCAAACTCAACCCCAACTTTGATCAGGCCTCGCAAGCGGAACTGCGCCATGTGTCGACTCACTTTGAGCGTTCCAAAGGGTCCTTCCACGGTGGCTCGTCGCTTGGCGTACATGCGCCGTCCCTCGGTGGTCCGAAACTTAGCTCGCATTTCTTTCATCACCGCAGCCTTGGCCCGCCCCTTCACTCGTCCACCGTGATTCAATACCGCTGCCAGGTTGGAGTCTGGAATATAGGCATCCATGCCATTCTTCTTCAGCGTCTGGGCATTGTCGTTGCTGTACAACCCCGCATCGCCCAACACCTTCTGTGGAGTTTCCCCGCAGTTGTGCTTCACCTGCTCTACCATCGGCAGTAAAGAGTCATTCTCGGCCACGGCTTGCGTTATCTGTTGGCCCACGATGAAATGGTCTTCTGATACTGCGATCTGGGCTTGGTACCCCACCACCGTCTTGCCCCGTTTGGTTAGAACCTGCGCATCCGGGTCGGTCTGCGGTAAACGTTTCCGCCCACTCTTCTCCAGCTTCTGCAGCCGCCCAGGAATGGTTTCTAATCGCTTCTGCGCTTTTTCCATCTGCTCCTGGGCATAGGCCTCGGCCACCGGGTTATCTTCAGCATTGCAGCGCTTTTGCCATTCCCTGACCTGCTGCCGATATCGTGTTCGCTGCCGCCGTAATCGGTCCGCACTATCGACACGGCCCTTGCTGTTGTTGGCTGCCACCGCCGTTCCATCTACCGCCACGGCTCCTAGTTTTCCGAAACCTTGATCCCGCACAAACTCCAACACTTGCACAAATACGTCGTTAATCGCTCGCGGGTGCCGTCGCCGGAATGCACTCAACCCCCAATGGTCGGGCTGGGCTCCACCTGCCAAATACCGTAAGGCAAGATCTTCGCCAATCCGTCGCTCCAGTGCCCGCCCCGAAGTGATCCCGGTTGCATAGGCATACATCCAAACGCTCAACATCAGAGCTGGATGATACAGTTGTCCACCCTCGTCGCTATATTCCTGCTCGAACCGCTCCAAATCCAACTTGGCCACTACCTGCTGCAGGAAAAAGCACAGATGTCCTGACGGCAGTACCTCCTTCACACTCGGCGGTAGCAGATAGGCTTGCTCGGGGCTGTATGTCCGAAATCGTGTCATGCTCCTTTATTTGCCTTAATTCCCTTCAAAAATCAAGGAGGTTCTCACACACGCTCTTCAGCCCCGGTGCTGCGCGGGTACCAATTCTAGAATTGCTCTAGCGCAGACGAATTCCCAGGCCGAGAAGGCCCGCGGCCACGATAATCAGCGGCTCGGGAACCTTCCACTTGCTGAGAATCGCGAAGGTAGTTGCCGCGATCGATGCAGTCCATAAATCGCGTACAGAATGCCTGGCGAGAACGAAGACAGATCCGGCAATGGCTCCGGTTGCGGCTGCGGTTACGCCTTGCACAAATGCACGAAGCTGCACGTTCTGCGAAAAGCGCCGGAATAAAGGCGCCAGCAGGACCACAAAGAGATAAACGGGAAGAAACACGCCCAGCGCGGCAATGCAGGCCCCCCAAAATCCGGCAACCAGGTATCCGATGAAGGCCACGGTAATCACCACCGGACCGGGTGTGATCATGGCAACCGCCACGGCATCCAGGAACTGGGATTCCGTTAGCCAGCGATGCTCCTGGACGACTCCTCCATGAAGAAAAGGAACAATTGCCAGTCCGCTGCCAAACACGAACAGACTGGATTTCAGGAAAAATAGAAATAGCGAACTCGCTTTGCCTAATACCATTCCGGCAGGAACCACTACCGGCATCGCGGTCCGCCGTTTCCAGGCTGCAATGCCGGCTTTAGCCAGCATTACTAGAATTCCGGCGGCAAGAAACAACCACATGAATTCTCGCTCGGTGATGGCGGTTGAAATTCCCAAAACCAGAAAGACGGCCCATAGGAGTTTGTCTTTCTTAATCGTTGTCTTGATCAGCTTGGTTGCCGACCGCGCGATGATGGCGATGACCGCGGCTCCGATTCCATAAAACAACGCTGCAATGACCGGCATTCCACCGAAGTGAACATAGGCCCAGCCTATGGCAGCCACCATGAGAAATGACGGAAGGATGAAAGCCACGCCCACGGCGGTTGCTCCCAGGAATCCTGCGCGCAGAAACCCGAGGTACATCGCCAGTTGGGCCGCCAGTGGACCCGGGGCGAGCTGTGAAAAAGCCAGCCCATCGAGGTAATCTTGCTGCGCAATCCATCGCCGCTCTTCGACCAGGTCTTTTTGCATATATCCCACCAACGCGATGGG
>QIAW01000100.1 GCA_003225655.1 Acidobacteriota bacterium | reverse complement strand
GCAGCCGGCTGCGCGGAAGAGAGCGTGCTGCGGTTGCCGAATTCCACCAGCATCTCGATGGTATGGCGAACGCGGGCGGGTGAGATGCCCTTTAAGGCCTGCGCGATACCCCGGTCGAGGTCTGCGCGCTTGCGCGCTGCGGCAGGTGCAACTTTGGTCCTGCTTTTGGGTGCTCGAATAGAATGACCTTCGGCAACCGCCGGCAGGCACAGGCCCATCAGAAGAACAATCAAGAGAAAAATTCGCTTGCTTATTGAGTGATATCACTGGATTACCAACCCCAGCCCTCTTGACGATGATGCATGTAAGATTCTAAATATAAATAAGGGGCTTTGAAGAAGAAATGAGGAAAAAACCACATGGTGCTGTGTCCTGAGTGCGAATCCGATCTCGATATTGCGGAAGACGAAGTCGATGAAGGCGACATCATCTCCTGCGGCGAGTGCGGCACCGACTTTGAGGTGGTGACCATCAATCCACTCGAATTGAACCGCGTTGCCGAAGACGAAGAGGAAGAAGACGAGGACGAAGAAGAAGAGGAAGATGAATACTGAGTCCTGCTGCGCGCGTCTGCGGCTTCCGCTGCTCCTGCTATTGCTGCTGGGAGCGCTTTTGTCAGCGTATCCTCCTCAATCGCTGGCCCAAGCGCCGCCGGGCGGCAGAAGCCACCCTGGCAAGAGCCAACCCAAAGAGAAGCCCTACGCGCTGATCTTTGGCACCGTCTACGGTCCGGATGACCGCGCGGCTTATGGCGTGAAGGTCAAGATCCGGCGCGCCAACGAAAAGAAAGCCAAATGGGAGCTGTACTCCGACCACCAAGGCGAATTCGCCCAGCGGGTCCCAGCCGGTGAAGCGGACTATATAGTATGGGCCGACGTAAAGACAGCCAAAGGCAGCTCGCCGCCAGAGGTAAAAGTTCACGTCATTAATGATGAACGCCAGGATATCGGCCTGCATCTAACAAAGTAGCAGCCACTATAATGGAATAAATGCGGAATTCCCGGATTCAATTGCTTGGAATTCCGGCGCACAGCTTATTCCGAGGAGGTGTCTAATGTTCAGCCCCAAGCAGTTGATCGCAGGCTCGGCTTTGATACTGGCGGGCGCAATGGCCTACGGCTTCCAATACGGAATTGGCGGTGGACAGAACAAAGGCACCATGGCGCCTGAGGCCCGCAAGAAAACGCCTACCGTGCGCGCCGTCTCCGGGGTAGTTCTTGATCAGGGCGATAGCCCCATCCCTCACGCGGTTGTGTACCTGAAAAATACCAAGACCTTGACAGTCAAGACTTACATTGCCAATGATACCGGGAACTATCAATTTACAGGTCTTGCCCCCAATCAGGATTATGAGCTGTATGCGGAGCTGAGCGGAGGCAAGAGTTCCACAAAGACGCTGAGCGCATTCGACTCGCGCGAGAAGGCTACTCTCAACCTGCGCATCAATCAGAACCAGAAGTAACTCGAGAGCTTTTGTAGCGGACACAGGGTTTTGTAACGGTCCAAATCAAACCGGCAAAGCCACAAAAAATAAAGCCGCGGAAGGTATCCGCGGCTTTATTTTTTGAAATCAGTTCTGATCAGCCTCAGTTCTGGTCGTTGCTGGCGCGCTTGGGTCCCCCCCGAACTGGAAACCGGCTGCTTATAGGCCTCCACGTCGGCGCGGCTGGCCTCTGCGCCGATTCCGCGCAGGCTCAAGCCGACTTTCTTTTCCTCGGGGTTCATTTTCACGATCTTGAAGTCGTGTTCGATGCCGGGTTCCAGCTTCATAGTGGAGCCGTGCTCGTCCACGGCCTCAGAGTTGTGGCAAAGCGCCTCGACTCCCTCGGAAATCTGTACAAAAGCACCGAATTGAGCGGTACGCAGCACCTTGCCATGCACCACGTCGCCGATCTTATGGGTATCGAAGAAACTCTGCCATGCGTCGGGCTGCAGTTGCTTGATACCGAGAGAAAGCCGCCGGTGCTCAGGTTCGATGGCCAGGATCACCGCCCTCACCTTCTCGCCCTTCTTCAACACTTCTGAAGGATGCTTTACGCGCTTGGTCCAACTCATGTTGCTTACGTGGACCAGGCCGTCAATTCCTTCCTCGACTTCCACAAAAGCGCCGAACTCGGTGAGATTGCGGACCTTGCCCTCAACCACCATGCCGGTGGGATATTTCTCGTGCAGCGTGTCCCAGGGGTTGGATTCGAGTTGTTTCAAGCCCAGCGAAATGCGCCGTTCGGCAGCATTCACGTTCAGCACCACGGTTTCAAGCTGATCGTTGATTTTGACGAGCTTGGAGGGGTGCTTCATGCGCTTGGACCAGCTCATCTCGCTCACGTGGATAAGCCCTTCGATGCCTTGTTCCAGCTCTACAAATGCGCCGTAGTCGGTGACGCTGATGACGCGTCCTTTTACATGCGCGCCGACAGGATAACGTTCCGCGGCGTCGAGCCAGGGGTCGGGTGTGAGCTGCTTGAAGCCCAGCGATACCCGCTGCTTCTCCTTGTCGAATTTCAGGACTTTAACGTGAATCTCGTCGCCAACGTGCACCAGGTCGCGGGGATGGGTCAGGCGGCCCCATGACATATCCGTGATATGCAGCAGCCCGTCAATGCCGCCCAAGTCAACAAAAGCACCGTAGTCGGTCAGGTTTTTGACTGTGCCGGTAAGATCGGCGCCCTCATAGAGTTTTTCCAGGGTTTTGGAGCGCTGATCGGCGACAACTTCGTCGAGGATAGCCTTGCGCGAGACCACAATGTTTCCGCGCTTACGGTTCAATTTGATTACGCGCACCTCAATCTCCTGCCCTTTCATGGCATCGAGATTGTGCGCCGGCTTAACGTCTACCTGCGAGCCGGGAAGAAATGCCACAGCGCCGTCCAAATCCACCGAGAGCCCACCCTTGACGCGCTCCACAATGCGTCCTTTAATCGTGCTCTTCTCGTTGTAGGCCTTCTCAATTGCCTCTATCGATTGCAGGCGTTGGGCCTTGACATGCGAGAGCTTGGGATATCCCTCTTCGGTCTCGCCATGTTCAACCATGACGGCGAGCTCATCCCCCGGCTTGAACTTGGGGTTGCCCTCAGCATCGAGTGCCTCTGCAATGGGCACCATGCCTTCAGACTTGCCGCCAATATCCACCACCAGGTAGGAGGAGGTCAGTTTGAGCACAGTGCCGCTGAGAATTTTGTTCTCCATCGCGGCCATGGCTTCGGTTTGGGCTGCTTCGAAATTTTCGAGTACTGTTGCAAAATCTTCCATGTTGGTTTCTTGTTTGTGACCGGGAACGCCGGATGCCCCTTGGCCGCCGGAGTGCCGGAGGTTTTCAGAATGATGGTCGCTTGCTGCGCCGGGATTTCCACTTTGTCCCATGTCGTTACTTGACACGTTGTTCTGCTGAGCCTGACTCGACTTCTGCTCTTCCCTTGACTGCGCGTAAGGCGCGGGTTCGGTTGTGCGGGATGGACTCTCTTCGAAAGCTTGATCAAGAAAACTCATGCTGCCTTCTGCCTTTCCAGAGCGTAAAATCCCCTGGAATCAGAAATCGAGACGACGGCTGGTCAATGCTTCCTGCAGGTGTGATTTGCCTGTTTCGAGCGTGCTAGTGGATTCCCAGCGGCCGGAATCTTGCACTGAGGAACCCCATTGCAAGACCCTTCGACTATAACAACCCGGCACAAAACGTGTCAAACCTCTTTCCTGTATATTTTGCGGTGCAGCCCGTGGACTTTCCTTCAATTCCGTAATCTTTTGCAAGAAATATGAATGCGACTTGTTGACATTTGTAATTTTATCGTGTTTGGCGGTCAGCCCCAATGAGACTAGCCTGGATTATTCGTCATGGTTATCTCTGAGATGATGTATGTCATCGTGAATCAACAAACTGCAGATTTTTCAATGATTATCGATCCTGATGGCCCATTTCTTAGAGGGATCCAGTAACTTAGAGGAGCACGACATGGCAATTCCGTATTACCACGTTGATGCATTTACGGGTGAGCTCTTTGCAGGTAACCCGGCGGGGGTCTGCATCCTTTCCGCTTTTCTCGCGGATAGCATCATGCAGAAAATTGCGGCTGAGAACAGGCACAGCGAGACCGCTTTTGTTGTTCCTCGCGCTGATGGTGATTTCGACTTGCGCTGGTTTACACCCAAAGTCGAGGACGACCTATGCGGGCACGCGACTTTGGCATCCGCCTATGTGCTCGCGCTGCGGAAGCACAACGTGTGGCCGGTTCGCTTCCACACCTGCAGCGGCATGTT
>QIAW01000596.1 GCA_003225655.1 Acidobacteriota bacterium | reverse complement strand
TCTCACGCTACCATCTCGATCATCCTTACAAGTTAAGTCTGAACGACATGGAGCACAGCGTTGACTATGAACCTGCCGAGTCTACCGCCGGACTCTTCGGTGGAAATTCCAACTGGCGCGGGCCGGTGTGGTTCCCGGTGAACTACCTGCTCATCGAGTCTTTGCGCAAGTTCCACCATTATTTCGGCAACGACTTCAAGGTCGAGTGCCCCACCCGCTCCGGAAACTGGATGACTCTCTCCCAGGTTGCTGACGAGTTATCGCGCCGCCTGTGCAGCATCTTCGAGCGAGACGAGAGCGGCCGCCGCCCCGCCTTCGGCGACCTGGAGCAATTCCAGAGCGACGCCCACTGGCGCGACCTGGTGCTGTTCCACGAATTCTTTCACGGAGACAGCGGCCGCGGCCTGGGCGCCAGCCACCAGACCGGCTGGACCGCCCTGGTGGCCAAGCTCATTCACGAATACGGCGAGCGGCAGGAAAACAATAACAGGCACGCCACCAATAACAAGCACGAGGCAAACAACAAACGCGAAGTTGCGGCTGCCTCCAGTTCTTCCAGCGCGACCGATAAGTACTGATCGGGGAGGGAGAATGATGCGGCGCAATTCTTCAATTACACAATTACCCGATTACTCAATTCTCCAATGATTCAATTCGATCACAGCGTCTGCTCGAATCTCGCCGAGGCCAACCGCTGCGAATGGCTTGAGAGCAACGGCCTGGGAGGCTTTGCCTCTTCCACCATCACTGGCTTGAATACCCGCCGTTACCATGGCCTGCTCATTGCTGCTACCGCTCCTCCTGCGGGCCGCACCGCGTTGCTCTCGAAGCTGGAAGAGACGCTGGTTCTCGGCGAAAACCGCTTTGAGCTTTCCTGTAATCAATATCCCGAAACGGTCCATCCGCAGGGATATCAATATCTTCAGCGTTTCCGCCTCGATCCTTTTCCCGTATTTACGTATGAGGTCGATGGCATCGAGCTGGAGAAAGCTGTGTTCATGGTGCACGGCGAAAACACCACGGTTGTGCAATATCAGCTTGGCAATAGTGCTCCCAGAAGCGCGAAGTGCCGCCTGGAAATCCGGCCCCTGGTTTCCTTCCGCGATTACCACTGGACTACCCACCAAAACGACGCCATCAATCGCCAGGCGAAAGTGATCCCCGGCATGGCGTCTATCGCGCTTTATGCCGGATTGCCCACTCTGCATCTTGCCCACAATGCCGCCGCGATTGACCCGCAAGGCGGTTGGTACCGGCGCTTTCAATATGAAGTAGAGCGCAAGCGCGGACTTGACTACGAAGAAGACCTGTTCAATCCCTGCGTGCTTACCTTCACTCTGGAGCCAGGACAAACTGCGGTCGTTATCGCCTCCACAGAGGTTCGCAATGCCGCGTGGGCAAACGCGCTGCTGCACCAGGAAGTGGTGCGCAGAAAATCCCTGCTCCAAAACACGAATGCTTCTGATGAGCTGTTAACGCAACTCACCCGAGCGGCAGATCAATTCATTGTCTCTCGTAGAGCGCATAAAACCGTGATCGCCGGATATCCCTGGTTCGCTGACTGGGGACGCGATACCATGATCGCGCTTCCCGGCCTTACCCTTGCGACCCGCCGTTTCGACATCGCCAGGAACATCCTTCTCGAGTTTTCCCAATATATTGATGAAGGCATGCTGCCCAATCGCTTTCCCGATTCGGGCGGGTCTCCGGAATACAATACCGCTGATGCGACCCTGTGGTACTTCGAGGCTATCCGGGCTTATCTGGAAGCCTCAGGGGATGAATCAGTGGTTCGCGATCATCTCTATCCTGTGTTGGTTGATATTATCGGCTGGCACGTGAAGGGCACGCGCTACAACATCCGGATGGAAGAAAACGGATTGCTGCATGCCGGAACCCCCGACACCCAGCTCACCTGGATGGATGCAGTGAGCAATGCGAAGTGCGTCACGCCGCGCAACGGTTACCCGGTAGAGATTCAGGCACTCTGGTACAACGCCCTGCGCATTATGGAGGCGTTAGCAATACGCTTCGGCGCTACCGCCGCGCAGCAACGTTTTGCGAGCATGGCAGGGTCCGCTCACGAGAGCTTCAACCGTCTTTTCTGGAATGAAGAAGCCGCTTGTCTCTATGACGTAATTGGAGACAGCGGATCGGATGCTTCCATCCGTCCCAATCAAGTGTTTGCCATCAGCTTGCCCTATTCCATTTTGGAACCAGCCAAGGCTGCGAGCGTTCTGGAAGTAGTTGAGCATCGGACATTACGACGGAGACCAGCGCGCACGTGACAACGCCTACCATCAAGGTACAGTGTGGCCGTGGCTGTTGGGCCCGTTTATTACGGCATACCTGAAAGTGCATGGAGAGAGCAGGGAAGCGCGAAGTAAGGCTTCAGAGTGGCTCCGCAACTTTGAGCCGCACCTGTGCACCGCCGGCCTGGGACAAATCTCAGAAATCTTTGATGGCGATGTCCCGCACACTCCGCGTGGCTGCATCGCCCAGGCATGGAGCGTCGCCGAACTGCTGCGCGTGGCCGCTCAAATCCACGGCTGATCGCAGGCAAGTCTCGAATTTCAAGGCGCGCTATCGACCGCCCTCTGTGTT
>QIAW01000595.1 GCA_003225655.1 Acidobacteriota bacterium | reverse complement strand
GGCCCCATGGAAGTTGGCCCCACCTGCCACTACATGATGGGCGGCATTCGCGTGGAGGCGGAAACAGCGCAATCGACCGTGCCCGGAATCTTTGCCGCGGGCGAAGCCGCCGCCGGACTGCATGGAGCCAATCGCCTGGGCGGCAATTCCCTCTCAGACCTGCTGGTCTTCGGACGCCGCGCCGGCTTGGGAGCCGTGGAGTATGCGAAGAAAACCTCCGCGCCCAACCTTGATCCGCAGCAGGTGGCCGAGGCCGAGCGTGAGATGCTGGCAACGTTCGAGCGCGCCGACGGCGAGAATCCTTATTCAGTCCACCATGATTTGCAGCAGACCATGCAGGCTCTGGTGGGCATCTTCCGCGTGGAAGAAGATTTGCAGCGCGCCATGGGTGAGCTGGAAAAACTAAAGCAACGCGCGGCCAAGGTGCGCGTGGAAGGCTCGCGCATGTTTAATCCGGGATGGCACCTGGCCCGCGATCTGAGAAACATGCTCACCGTGTCGGAAGCGGTCACCCGCAGCGCCATTGCGCGCAAAGAGAGCCGGGGGGCGCACAGCCGCATTGACTTCGCCGGCCTCGACGCCGAATGGGGCAGGAAGAACAACATCATCCAGCGTGATGGCGAGGCCATGCGTCTGCGGCAAAATCCGCTGCCAGAGATACCAGGAGAGTTGAAAGAGATTCTGGAAGACAAAGCGGCAGAGAGCAAGACGGCGGTTACGCCGCAGAAGAGTTAGATTTGCTTTAGCTTTTTCACAACGTCGCCCGAACAATAAAACGCAAGATCCTTCGCGCCAAAAAACGGCGCTCAGGATGACAAGATGCAAACAGCGATGACGAAATCAGACGTTACAGTAATAGTTAAAACGGCATAGAAGATGCTTGCTTTGAGAGGGGAAAATCTTGGGCGGTCCAATTTACGCCGTGGGCGGTACCCATCTCCATCGGAGGTCCTTCTCCCGCTTCGCGGGCTCAGGATGACACTTTTAATTAGGAATAAATAATGGCAACGGCAACGCAACCTACAAATCCGGGCCTCGGCGCCAAGACCGCCGAGGCCACACTGAAAATCTTTCGCGGTGACAGCAACGGCGGCGCTCCCGTGGAGTATCGTGTGCCGGTTGCGCCCGGCATGGTGGTGCTTGACGCGCTGCACTACGTCCAGGCGCACCAGGCCCCTGATCTCGCTGTCCGCTGGAACTGCAAGGCAGGCAAGTGTGGCTCCTGCTCCGCCGAGGTCAATGGCAAGCCGCGCCTCACCTGTAAGACCCGCATGGATGCTCTGCCCTTGAACGAACCCATCACCATTGCCCCCATGAAGTCGTTCCCGGTCATCAAGGACCTGGTGACCGACGTGTCGTTCAACTATCGTGTCAACAAAAAGATTCCGCCATTCACGCCGGCCCCGGGCACAGATTGGAAGATGTATCAGCGCGATATAGACCGGGTACAGGAGTTTCGCAAGTGCATCGAGTGCTTCCTCTGCCAGAATGTCTGCCACGTTCTGCGCGACCACAAAAAACAGGACCAGTTTGCCGGGCCGCGGTTTTTTGTGCGCATCGCCGGGTTGGAGATGCATCCTCTCGATAGCGCGTCGCGGACCAAGCTGCTGAAAGAAGAGTTGGGCCTCGGATACTGCAATATCACCAAGTGCTGCACCGAGGTCTGCCCGGAAGATATTCACATCACCGACAACGCCATCATTCCGCTGAAAGAGCGGGTGGTCGATGAATACTACGACCCGGTGCTGGCGCTGGTGCGCAAGATCAAGAAGGCTGTTAGTTGAGAGCAGTCCTCAGTCATTCGTCGGCAGTCCTCAGGAAATGCAAGGTGTTTCTCTATTAGACTGTGTAAGTAAAAGCAAGAGGGTCGTATGGAACTCGAGCTAAAATCCATCTCCATGGCCGGAGTGGCGGAGGCCAACGCCAAGGCCGAGCACTATCGTTTGCTCAATCAACCTAAAGAGGCCGAGTCGATCTGTCTCGACGTGCTGGCCACCGATCCTGAAAATCAGATCGCCCTGCGCAACCTGGGACTCGCCGTCACCGACCAGTTCATCGGAGACGCCTCGGACCGCTATGCCGAGGTCGAGGCCGCTTTTAACCGGCTTACCAATCAATACGAGCACCTCTACTACATGGGAATCCTGCATGAACGCCGCGCCAAGGCGCAGCTCGCTGCCGGCCGTCCGCCCCATACTTTGCTGGTGACCGTGGAAGAGGCATTGCGCTGCTTCAAGGAAGCCGGGGCCATTCGTCCCAAGGGCAATGATGATCCCATCCTGCGCTGGAACAGTTGCATCCGCCTGCTCCAGAGCCACAGCGAAGCCGAGTGGCACAAAGATACTGAAACTGTGGACGTCGGCGACAGCCACTCGTTCTGAGTTCTGCCTCGCATAAGCTGTTTTGTTCGATCAACTTCGGCTGACAGCTACGAGCGCGTGGGCAAGATGCTCACGCGACAGCCGGCGAGACGCCGGCGCTACGGCACGACCGAGGACGGATGTACGACACGAACCTCGCACGCCGAACGCCTTAGCAGTTGCCAGCCCCAGATGTCGGGGTGTAAGGTAAATGAATCTTTGCGCCGCTCTCGGCTCTGGTTTTGACCCAGGATCCTTCAGCAAGGGGTATTGGAATGAACGTTCTGCTGCTCTCCATGCCTGATTCTTTCGAGCACATGCCTTCCATCGTGATTCGCATGCCCAACGGCGCTCTTACGTCACTGGCGGGAAACGTCGATTCGCATCACCGCGTGGCGGTGGCTGACCTGATCCTGGCGCAAAAGAATGTGCGCCGGACCGTCGAGCAACTGGTGCGCGAGTGGCAGCCGCAGGTCGTCGGCCTCTCGGTAATGACCTTTCAGCGCAAAACCGCTATCAAGATCATCTCTCTCATCCGTTCGTTGAAACCAGATGTGAAAGTTGCCGTCGGCGGCTACGATCCCAGCCTGGCTTCAGAACCGTACATGACCAACGACGCCGGCGTGGATTTCATCATTCGCGGTGAAGGTGAGTTCACCTTTCGCGAACTGCTGCGCGTGCTGGAAAACGGAGGCTCTTTCGAAACTCTGCCGGGCCTGTCGTATCGCGAGGCGGGCGCATGGCGCCACAATCCAGCGCGTCCGGTGCACTCGCTGGAAGGCAATGAGATTCGCTTGCCCAACCGTAAGGCGCGGGTGCTCAACGGCTATACCCTGCTGGGACGGCAGGTGGATGTGATCGAGACCTCGCGCGGCTGCACCTACGATTGCAGCTTCTGCTCTATCATCGCCATGCGCGGACGCAATTTTCACACCTACTCGTTCGAGCGCGTGCTGGCCGACATTCGCGACGCCCGTGAGCACGGCGCGAGAACCATCTTCCTGGTGGATGACAACATTACGCTGAACGTCCACCGTTTTGAGGCGCTCTGCCACGCCATCATCGAAGCCGGATGCAACGATATTGAGTATTTTGTCCAGGGCATGACCTCGGCCATCGCCAATCACGGCGAGACGCTGGCGCCGCTGATGCGGCAGGCGGGCTTCCGCTACGTCTTTTTGGGTATTGAGAACGTTCTCGAAGACGACCTGCAATTCCTGCGTGCCAGCGCCAAAAACCGTGAGCGCGGAGAGCAGGGTCAAACTCTGGGCAACGCCACCATGAAGGCCATCGAGCACCTGCACCGCAACAAGATGTTCGTTGTTGGCGGGTTGATTGTCGGCAATCCCGGGGACACGCGCGAATCGGTGAATGCCAACCTGGAGTTCGCGCGCCGCTACGTGGATTGGCCTTACATCCAGCATCCTACGCCGTATCCGGGCACGCCCATGACCAAAGACTTCGTGGAGCGTAACCTGCTGGTGAACGAACGGGTGGAAGAGTATGACGGCACAACCGCCGTCGTCCGTTCCGAGCATCTGGACTCGGAGGAGATTGAATTTCTTCGCTGGCGCAAGGAACGCTGGATGAAGCTTGCCTATTTTCCCAACGCTCTCAGACACAATCCCGGATTCGTGCTGCGCAATGGTCCTAAGATGCTGAAGTACACCTTTCGCGGATGCACGCTGCGCACGCTCCTCAGGCTCGAGGACGAGAGAACTGCCTTCCGCCGCTACCGCGAGCTGCGCGCCGCCGAGCGCGCCTATATTTGAGCTGTTTCAGCTAATAAAATAATCATTTCAAAGCAGCGGATAGAGATGTTGTTTTCTGTTTCCCCGCGTTATATGCTACTGCCCGAACTTGAGGTTCCCTCACATGGAGCGGTTGGCAACGGTGCCTGCAGCAGGCCTTATCTCCACAAAAGACAAGCGTGCAGCCCTGGATCTGGTGCTCAAGAGCAATACCTTCTCGCGGGCAGACCAGCTTCGCAGCTTCCTGCGCTTCATCGGAGAGATGGAACTGGAGGGCAAGGCCGATGAGATCACCGAGTATCTGATCGCGGTCAAAGCGCTGGGCCGGACCAATGATTTTTCTGCCCTGGAAGATTCCAGCGTTCGCGTGATGGCCCGGAGCCTGCGGCAGAAGCTTGAAGAATTCTACTTCCACGAGAGACCCGAAGCTGAAATCCGCATCGAACTGGCCAAAGGCTCCTATCACCCGCGTTTCGTTCGAGTTGAAAGAGAGCCTGCGCCAGCGCCGGAGGCGCAGGCGCCTGAGACGCCATTCCCAGCGCCGCGCCTGCTCACTTCCACTCTCATTGCGTTCGCTGCTGGTTTAATTGTTGCCGCTGTGGCCGTTTTCTTTCTCACCCGCAATACGGCTGCGGCGGCGGTTGATTCCATTGTTCGCGAAGCCTGGGGACCTATCGCCCGGCCCGATGCCAATATCCTCATCGCGGTGGGAAACCCCTTGCATATGATCTTTCACCCTTTTCCGGTCGTGCTGCCGCCGGGCCTGCAGTCGTATCCTGCGCCCGCGGAAAGCTATGAGTACTACCGCAGACACCGTCCGCTGCCTGCCGATGCTAAGCTCACATTGCAGACTGTGGACAACGCCGCCAGCATGGGCCATGTGCTCGGCATCGTGACCGCAGTCAAGCTGCTGAACTCCGTAGGGGCGTCCTATCAGATCCTGCCGGAGCGCACGGCGCCGCTGGTTTCATTTCGCGGACGCAACGTGCTGCTGATCGGCAGCCCCGAGGACAGCCTGGCGGTCTCTACTTTGCTCCAGAACATGCCCTTCACCGTGGATTTCGACCCCACCTTGCGCGATCTAGTGGTACGCGACCGGCGTAACAACAAGGTCTACGCCCCCAAGCGTGACGATACCGGGCACTACAGTGAGGTTTATGGGCTGATTACGATCTCTCCTACGGAAGGAAACATGGATGGAAGCCGCCGGAGAATCATCTTTTCCGGCATCACCTCTGTGGGCTGCAACGCTGCCGTGGACTTCATGACTTCGCCCCAGGACCTGCATTCATTCCTGGACCGCATCAAGGCAGAAGGATATAGATCATTTCCGGTCAACTACCAGATCGTTGTGCGCGCCACAACAACTCCCGATTTTCTCCTGACCACCACCGACTACGAAGCCCACGCCATCATCGACAAGGCGACATCTAAATAAATAAATGATTGCGCCCGGCGAAATGGTCTGCGTCTTCAGCCCTTTCCATAAAAAACGAATGCCAGCTCAATAATTAAGATCACCACGACCAGCAATTCCAGGACAAAGGCCCGGCTCTGATGGAACTGGTCAACCATGAAGCGATAAAGCTCTTCGGCAGTGCTCAGCTTTTCTTTGACCAGGTTCTTGTAGTCAGGAACGCCGACCTTGGCGGCGGCAAGGCGATAGAGCCGGGCGGAAAACATATCGCTCAGGAATTTAATTGCGTTATCCACGCGCTCGGTCAGCTCGATCACATCAAGCAAAAGCGTGAGCAGGCGCGAGGCAGAACGGGCCATGCGCCAGCGGTCAAAAATGCTACCCGTGCGGTCCAGAGATTTGTAAACACCCGCCAGCTCCCGTGTGAGCAGTTCATCATAGTGACGGAATTCCAGCAATTGCGAGTTGGCGTATTCCAATAATTGGATCGCAGTCTGGGCGCCAGGCTCGGTGTCATAAATGAAGGTGGCATTCCAGCCGATGACGGCCAGGTCGCGCGGATAATACGAAAGACTCGATTGTATGACTTCGCTCTGCTCGCCCTCCGATAGTGTGGCGGTTTCGCCCCGAACAATCTGCGCAATTTCAGCCCCATGCGTGCGCAGCAGTTCGGTTGCGCTGGCGCTTCCCGGCGCATCTTTGATGGCGAAGATGAAATAGTCTTCGCTGAGCCAGTCTTTGTAAGGTTTGATCAGGGCAGCAGCCGCGGTCTTCAGCTTCTCTCGCGCCACGGCCATGGCGGCGCGTTCCAGCCGGCTCTCAGACATCCAATGACTGGAAACATTGACCAGGGCCCCCCAATCTCCCTGGAAAGGAAGCTCAAAGATAAGGCTTACGACTCCGTAGTCGTAATACTTGATGGTTCCCTGGATGGCTTCGCTCTCCCGGATTGCAAATGGTTCCACAGCCTCGACCACCGGCGGATGAGCAAACTGAACGTTTTCGTAGGCAGCGTGCTTCTTTAGACCCTCACCCACACATTTTGGCCCGAGGATATCGCGAAGACGATCGAGATTGATCTCTTCGCAAACATCGAAGAGGTATAAAACCAGGACCTTGCCTTGCAGAGATGCTTCTTGCATAGATTCCCTGTTATGCCAAGGAGTTAAGCGGAACTCTCATGATCCCGCGCACATCTTAGCAACATGCTATGAGATGCAAAATGCGTGCACAATCGGCGGCAAACTAATGGCCAGCAACCCCCACGGCGCGAAGAGAAGTGATTCTTTCCCAATAGATTTCGGTATATAGCATGGCCTCGTACGACCCGGCCGGAAAATTGTTGACACGGCATTTCTCTCCGCATATTCTTCTGGCTTCTGAGGTATGTTGTCTCGTATTGCGGGACTCTGCCGGGAGGGCCAACGTTGAGCTCATCTGTTCAAGTTTTGTGGACCGCGCGCTACGATTATCAGCCCCACTGGAAGTTGCAAAAGCACAAGCATGACTACTTCCAGATGATCTACTTCCTGCAAGGCTCGGGCCGGTTCTTTCTGCAGGAGCACACGTACAATCTCGCCAAACCGGTTCTGTTCCTGATCAAACCCAATCAATATCACGCTCTCAATGCGGTTGACCACTTGAAGACGCTCGACATCAAGTTCCAGGTCAAAGATAAGTTGTTGAAACAAACGCTGCTACGTTCGCCGAGCTACGTTTTGGAAGACGACGCTGAGATTTCTCATCTTTTCGAGAGGATCCGCTGGGAAGGGGAACACAAACAGTCCCTGTTTCGTGAATTGTGCGGCAGCTATCTGTTCCAGATCCTGATTCTCTATTTGCGCAGGAGCGACCGGTCGGCGCAAAAGGATGACACTACTGGAGAACAACAAAAAGACGAGGTCATTACCGACACGGTCAGCCGGCAGGTGCTCGACATGATCAAGGCGCATCGCGCCCAGGAACTGGACCTGCAACAGATTGCGAACTCACTCGGACTCTCGAACCGCAGCGTCCACCGCCATTTTAAAGAAACCATGGGAATGCCGCCCATGCGCTACCTGCTGCAGTATCGCGTGGAAAAAGCCAAAGACCTGATCCGTTATTCCGACTATGCGCTCAAAGAAATCGCGGAATTGACCGGATTCAAAACCATCCATCACTTCACCCGGGTCTTCAGCGAGATCGCCGGCGTTCCTCCGGCGGCCTGGCGGCGTAAATACTGCCAGGGTATCTGCAAAGATGTTTGTATCGATCCGCATTTCTCCAACGTGGTCATGACGGTGACCCATAATTCCGGGAACGGGAACACTGCCAAGCTCAAGCAGCTTTAGAACATCCTGGGATCATCTGCCGAGGGGCCGTACATGCCCGGGACCGGCACACCATTCAGGCGATAATAAACCCCTAATTGCGCGCGATGATGAACCAGGTGGTTCATCACCACGCCCCGCAGCACGGCCGCCCGCGGCATAGAAAGCACCGTCTTGCCGCCAAACTGCAGCGACCAGATTTTCTGCAGGTGCTCGTCGCTGGCGCCGGCGATGGCTTTCCGTGCCTCCGTGACGTGCTTGTCAAAAGTCTCCAGAAGCTCTTTGCGCGAGGTTATTTCCGCCGGCTTAAAAGTTGCGGGATCCAGGCTGAGCGAGTCTTGCTGAATTGTATTCACCGCCCAACTGGGCAGCTCAGCAACGTGGGCGGCCAGCCGTCCCAGCGGCATGGATTTCTCATGCGGCTTCCATCCCAACTTGTCTTCCGGCACGCGCTCCAGCAGCTTGCGGGTGTTGGCCATCTCTTGGTCAAATTCAGGTAGCATCATCTCACTGATGGTCATCGGATCTCCATGAATAGAACGACTGGAAGAATAGCACGCCATCATGAAAGCGACGTTAAGGTCCACTTGGATAATTCGCGGCCGGAGTACGCGATTGAGGAGTTATTCCCTCACCACGGCCTTGGCCAGGCTGCGGGGACGATCCACATCCAGCCCGCGAAGAACCGCGATGTGATAGGCAAGCAGTTGCAAAGGAACGATCTCGAGGATGGGCGAGAGCATATCGGGAGCCGCCGGTATGTAGAGAACGTCATCCACCAGTGCTTCGACGTTTCTATCCCCCTGGCAGGCCAGGGCAATTACTTTGCCGGAACGGGCCTTGAATTCTTTAATGTTCGAGATCGTCTTTTCATAGCGAACGATGGACTCAGAATCGCTGGGGTCGCAGGTGGCAATCACGACAACCACCACGCGGTCATCAATCAGCGCCAGAGGCCCGTGAAGGATCTCGCCTGAAGGATAACCCTCGGCGTGGATGTACGAGACTTCTTTCAGCTTCAGAGCGCCATCCATGGCGATGGCATAGTGCACTCCGCGGCCGGCGAAGAAGAAATCCTCATGCTTCCAGTATTTGTGTCCCAGTTCCAGGCAGCGCTGGTCCATCCCCAGCACTGACTTCAGTTTTTCCGGAATGAGCGCAAGCTCAGCGGCGCATTGTTGCGCATACTCTGAGGAAATATTTCCTCGTGCTTCCGCCAGGCGCAGCGCCAGCAGAAACAGCGCCGTCAATTGCGCCGTGAACGCCTTGGTGGAAGGCACCGATAGCTCCGGGCCGGCCTTGGTATGAATGCCAACGTGCTTTTTGGCTTTTCGCATGGCGCCCAGAGTATCGGTAGTTTCGCCCGATTGCGTGATGACCAGCATGAGCAGTTCCGGACCGAGCACGACCGGCCAGTGCTGAAACTCGCTGGCGAAATCAACCTCAGTGGGGATGCGCGCCAGGGCTTCCAGCATGAATTTTCCCGCAATACCGGCATGGCGGCTGGTGCCGGAAGCCGCTATGCAAATCCTGTTCAGCGCCTTCAGCTCATCCAGGCTCCAGGGAACCCGCTCAATCAAACTGCGGCCGCTGGCATCTTTTTCGTGGGCGGTCTCGGAGACGGCCAGCGGCTGCTCATAAATTTCCTTGAGCATGTAGTGCTGAAAATGTTTTGCTTGGCTCATAAGAGTCTGGTTCCCGTATCTCCAAAGTGATGACTAGACCTTCGATGCTGTTTCGCATAACGCCGGCTCACTCAACCACAACGCGGCCGATCCTACAATGCCGGCGTCAGCGCCGTATTTTGCCGTAACCAGCGGAATCTCGCTGGACAGCGAGTTAATGCTCCAGATGGCCGCCTGGCTTTGAATATGGGGAAACAATCCCTGGATCGCGGCCCCTACTCCGCCACCGATAACAATGACCTCGGGTTCGAGCAGATCAATCGTGTTCCCCAGCCAGACTGCGAACATCTCCGCGGTCTCATCCATGACCTCGGTGGCCAACGGATCACCCGCCTCCCAGGCTTTGACTACGGTTTCAGCGGTGATTCTCGTGGCCTCGCCGCCGGCCAATGCCAGCATGCCGGCGCCGTCGGAGCTAGCCGCCAGCTTTTCCTGCGCTCGCGCGGCGAT
>QIAW01000591.1 GCA_003225655.1 Acidobacteriota bacterium | reverse complement strand
CCTCCTTGATCTAAGGGCTCGCGGGGTAGAAAAGGTCCGTCTTGACTTGATTCAGCCGGAGGCCGTGGCCTACGCGCTGAATCTGAACCAACTTAACTGATTCCGCTCCTCCCGAGCTGGGATAGACTGAGAGCTAGGAACAAAACTTAATGTCCCTCCCTCACGAACGGTTAATTGTGGCCTTGGACGTCTCCACGGCGTCCGAGGCCGCAAGAATTATCCAGTCAGTTGGGGATTCGGCCGGCCATTTCAAGGTCGGAAAGCAACTGTTTACTGCGGTAGGACCACAGATTGTCCGGGATCTGGTTGCCTCCGGCAAGAAGGTCTTTCTCGACCTGAAGTTTCATGACATTCCTACACCGTAGCGGCTGCAGTGCGTTCAGCCTCAGCCCTGGGGATAGACATGCTCACGGTGCACGCCTCCGGGGGCGGCAAAATGCTGAAAGCTGCGGTCGAAGCAGCCTCTTCGGCTGCCCATTCGCCTCTGATTCTGGCGGTAACTGTGCTCACCAGCTTCACCGATCAGGACCTGCAGGAGATCGGTTTCTCTGGAAAAGTCACGGATAACGCACTGCGGTTGGCCTCCCTGGCTCAAGCCGCCGGGTGCCGGGGCGTTGTAAGCTCGGTTGCCGAGGTGAAAGCATTGCGTCAGATGCTGGGAACCGGATTTGCCATCGTCACCCCTGGGATTCGTCCCGCGGGCTCAGCCGCTGGCGACCAGGCACGGATAGCCACCCCCGCCGCCGCGATTACCGCAGGCGCAAGTCATATTGTGGTAGGAAGACCGATTACCGAATCTAATGACCCGGCCCAAGCTGCTCAGGAAATCCTGCGTGAAATTGTGTCCACACTCAAAAACCAGGAAGCTCGTGTAATACAGCCGTCCCCGGCTGTGCTCTAAGAAAAACGCAGGGCGCCTGATTGGCGCCCCGGTAAGTCCTGCAAGGCCTTACGGCCTCGCTTTCCTGATCCGCGTAAATCCGTGAAATCCGCGGCTGGCAGTTTTTTTTCTTTTGCTCGAAACTGGAAAAACTCAAAACCCTGAAACTGCCTTCAGAGCTTTTCAAAAAATTCACAGCCTGAGCAGGAAATGTAAATCCCGCCAGAGGTGCCGCGCTCGCGGTCTTTCATGCGCTTCACAATGCGGGTGGCTTTGCCGCATTTGGGACAATCGGTGCTCTTGCTGGTATCCATGACCTTTTTGCGGTCGCCTGTCTTGGCAATCTTTGCCATATCTCAATCTCCTAGGTGATGATTTCAGGTTTGCGGCAGCGGTGCTGGGCGCGAATGCAGCCGGAGTGGCCCGCCGGGGAGGGATGCTCGAAAAATCTCTGCTCACCTCGCCGCCTTTCCAGTTTACATGAGAATAGTCGATCCTGTCGCCATTGGTGGCGACTGGATCGACAGGTTGGAATCTATAGGAATTCGTGGGACTATTACTGCTATTAGGAACGGCTCATGAGAAAGTGGCTATATAGAAGCATAGTCCCGTTATTCGTTCTGCTGCCGGTGATTTGGCTGATTCTCAATAGGTTCCGAAGCGCCTTATACGATTCGGGAATTAATAATCCAGAGTCTGCTTACCACCGTGTAGTCCTCGTTCAAGACTATGTTATGTGGATAACGGTCGTTCTGTTTCCATTCGTACTGGTCATTGCTCTGCTTGAAATTGTTCACTGGGTATTGTTAAAGATTTCACGACGACCAATTATTTAACTCTCAAAAAACGGCCCTGCCGGTTGTCATCCGACCTGAGTTCCGATACTGTAGAAGCATCTCTCAAAGCCCACATCAGGAGAACGATTTCATGAAGAAATTCACAGGCATCATGTTGTTATTGGCGCTGGCGGCGGCCATAGCTTCCGCCGGAGATTCCGAAAAATCCAACTCGCAGACCCAGACCATCAACGGATACCTCGTCGACGTGGCCTGCGCCCGGGAAAACTCCACCCATCCTGAACCGGGCTTTGCCGCCAAGCACAGCAAGAATTGCCTGCAAATGGCCGAGTGCGCGCAAACCGGTTATGCCATCTTGACTGACGAAAACAAAATCATCAAGCTGGACAAGCAGTCCAACGAGACTGCCAAGAGCGTCATCGCCAGCTCCGATAAGAAAGACAATTTCAAAGTCACCGCCACCGGCGTGCTTAACGGCGATACCTTCTCTGCACAGTCGCTTAAGTTACAGTAACTAGCGCCGGCGTCTCGCCGGCTGTCGCGTGGGCATCTTGCCCACGCCTTCGCGGTCTGATAGCTTTAAGAGTTTCCTCCGACGCTCCGGACCCGACATCACGCCGGAAGAACCAGCCCTTTAAGGATGCCCCTATGCCCGTGAAATTCAAGGGAGTGGACTTCATCGCCTTCGATTCCCTGCTCAGCGACGACGAGCGCCTGGTGCGCGACAGCACCCGCAAGTTCATCGAAGACAATCTGATTCCCATCATCGAGCAGTGCAACCGCGAAGGACGCTTCCCGCGCGAACTGGTGAAGCCCTTCGGCGAACTGGGTTTCTTTGGCGCCAGCCTGAAAGGTTACGGCTGCGCCGGCATGAGCAACGTCGAATATGGCCTGGTGATGCAGGAGCTGGAGCGCGGCGACAGCGGCATTCGCTCATTTGTGAGCGTGCAGTCGGCGCTGGTAATGTATCCCATCTATGCCTTCGGCAGCGAGGAACAAAAACAGAAGTGGCTGCCCGCCATGCAAAAGGGCGAGAAGATCGGATGCTTCGGGCTGACCGAACCCGGCTTTGGGTCGAATCCCGGCGGAATGAAGACGCGGGCCAAAAAGTCGGGCAATGAATACATTCTCAACGGCGAAAAGATGTGGATCACCTCCGGCACCATCGCCGACGTGGCCGTAATATGGGCGAAAGTTGAAGATGAGGACGACAAAGTACGCGGCTTCCTGGTCGAGACCGACCGCCCCGGCTTCAAAGCTACCGATGTACACGGTAAGTGGTCCCTACGTGCTTCGGTGACCTCAGGCCTGGCGCTGCAAGATGTGCGTATTCCCGCATCGAACCTGCTGCCCGGCTCAGGCGGACTAAAATCTCCGCTCATGTGCCTGAACCAGGCGCGCTATGGAATTTCCTGGGGCGCAATCGGCGCGGCCATGGCCTGCTACGACGCGGCCCTGCAATATTCGCAGATACGCAAACAGTTCCGCGATCAGCCTATCGCCTCACACCAATTGGTGCAGGAAAAACTGGTCTGGATGGTCAGCGAGATCACCAAGGCACAGCTTCTGGCTTTACAAGTCGGCCGATTGAAAGATGCAGAGAAAGTCCAGCACCAGCACATCTCCATGGCCAAACGAAACAACGTCTGGATGGCGCTGGAGTGCGCCCGCATGGCC
>QIAW01000593.1 GCA_003225655.1 Acidobacteriota bacterium | reverse complement strand
CCATTACCAGCGAGGCGGGCAAGGTCATCGCTTTCACCGGACGCACACTCAGCACCGACGAGAAGGCCGGACCGAAATACTTGAACTCTCCCGAGACCGCCATCTATTCCAAGTCGCGCGTGCTCTTTAACCTGGACCGCGCCCGGCAATCTGTTCGTGAGCTTGATTACGCCATTCTGGTTGAAGGACAGATGGATTGCATTTCTGTTTTTGCCGCCGGTTTTCGCAACGTGATTGCCAGCTCGGGAACCGCCTTTACCGAAAGCCAGGCACGGCTGCTGGCGCGCTACAGCAAGAGGATCCTGGTGAACTTCAACCCCGACACCGCTGGGGCTGCTGCCGCCGAGCGCTCGCTGGCACTGCTGGTGGCCGAGGATTTCCGCATCAAGGTGCTCACCCTGGAAGCAGGTTATGATCCTGACCTGTACATCCGCAAACGCGGCAAAGAAGGTTATGCCGCGGCCCTCAAGAGCGCGCCCGATTATTTTGACTATCTCATGGAGCGCGCCCGCGCCCAGTTCCGGGTACAGACCGCCGAAGGCAAGGTACAGGCCGTTAACTTTCTTCTCCCGCACCTGCAACGCGTGCACAACAACATTCAACGGGATGAACTGGCCACTAACATGGCGCAAAAACTGGGCATCGACTCTGCCTTGTTGCGCCAGGAGTTGAAACATGCGGTGAGCACGCGCGCGGGAAGCATTAAGGCAGCAGCGGAGCCGCAGACCAGCGAAGCGGAAAAAATTCTGGTTCGAATCCTCACTTCGCGAGACGACCAGGCGTTGAGCGCTCAGGTCAATGATGTTCTTTCGGCGGAAGCTTTGCATGAAGGGCTCGCATCCGAATCGCTGCTTCATTCGTTATTGGGCTCCAACGGCGCCGCTGATCCGATGGATCTGGAGTTGAACGAAAGCGACCGCCGCCTGTTGGCTTCGATTCTCATGAACGAGACCCAGGAAGAGCTCTCCTCGCAACTTGCCGAACGCGCCCTTCACGCGCTTCGCCGCCAGCGCCTGGAGCGCCAGCAACGCGCGCTGAAGGCGCAAATTGCCGAAGCGGAACGCAAGCAGGACTCGGCAAATCTCGCGCGCCTGATGCAGGAAAAGCTCGCCCTCGACCGCGCTTTACTGGAAGGAAAGAAGGAAGGAAGGTAAGACAGGGCCTGCTTCAGGTAGAAGCTAGTCTGCTCAATCATTCATCCCAAGCGCTTCCCGGGGTCGGTATTCCTGTTCAGTGAAACCACTTTGTGATCCTTTGTGTCCTTTGCGGTTAAACCGTATTATGGAAACCATGAAGAAAAGCCGCGTGGGAATCCTGTTTGGCGGCCGCAGCGGCGAGCACGAAGTTTCGCTGCTCTCGGCGGCATCTGTGCTGGAGGCCATTGATAAAAACAAATATGAAGTGGTGCCCATCGGCATCACCAAAGACGGCCGCTGGCTGACCGCCAATCATGCGGAAAACCTGCTGCGCGGTAAAAAGGAACCTTCCCAGCACCTGCGCGCAGGTGATCCGCAAGCGACCACCGCTGCCGCGGTGCTGGCCACCGGGAGCGCCATGATTGTTCCCCCGGTCCCTGAGGCCGAGCTGCTGCCCTTTCAAAACGAGGCTCGCTCCAGCCATTCGCTGAACCCCATCCATGTGGACGTCATCTTTCCCGTGCTGCATGGCACCTTTGGCGAAGACGGCACCATACAAGGCTTGTTAGAGCTGGCAGATATTCCTTATGTGGGCGCCGGAGTGCTGGGCTCAGCCGCCGGCATGGATAAAGATATGATGAAGCGCCTGTTCGCCGCCGCCGGCCTGCCCATCGTGAAGCACCTGACAGTTTTGCGCAGCGATTGGCAGCAGGAGACCAAGGCAGTACGACGGCTTATAGAAGATGACCTGAAATATCCGCTGTTTGTGAAGCCCGCAAACCTGGGCTCGTCAGTTGGCATTTCTAAAGTGCATGGCGGCGACGAGTTGGCCCCCGCTATGGACGAAGCCGCAGCCTACGACCGCAAGATCGTGGTGGAGCAGGGTGTCGGCGGGAAAAAAGGAAAAGCGAGAGAGATCGAATGCTCGGTGCTGGGCAATGAAAAGCCTATGGCCTCGGTGGCGGGCGAGGTGATCCCCAGCAAAGAATTCTATGACTATGCCGCCAAGTATCTTGAAGAGGGTTCCGAATTGTTGATCCCCGCCAAGTTGTCCAAAAGGCAGATGAGAGACGTGCAGGAGCTGGCCATCGCCGCCTTTTGCGCCGTGGAATGCTCCGGCCTGGCGCGCGTAGACTTCCTCATGGACCCGCAAAGCAAAAAGATTTACATCAATGAAATCAATACTATGCCCGGATTCACGTCCATCAGCATGTATCCCAAGCTGTGGGCGGCCTCCGGACTCGCTTACCCTGATCTGATTGACCGCCTCATTCGGCTCGCGATCGAGCGGCATGCGGAAAAAAAGAAGAATCGCTATAGCCGCAGTTCGTAGCCATACAACAAGATTTCTTTTGCCGGTCAGGGACACTTTCAAGCGCCTTGGTACAAGCAAGGCGTACTTCGTCATCTCGAATCGCACCGGACAACGCAAAACGAAGAACTGCTTTTCCGAGTGGCAACCCGGCATGTCCGGTCGCATCTTTACAGAGTTGAGCTGTTTAAACGGCTGCATTTTGGAGGACTAGTATGAAAGGCTTCTTGGTTGGACTCGGAATTGGGCTTGGTTTGGGGGTCCTGTTTGCTCCCATGAGTGGCGAAGACACCCGCAACAACATTGCACAGCGGGCCAGTGATTTGGCTGATACCGCCCGTGATACCTACGAACAGGGAAAAGAGCGCGTACGTGCAGGCATTACCGCCATTCGTGATGCGGCACAGAATGTCAGCCAGCAGGCCACGCGCCCCACGGGCACAGAACCCACAGTTTAAGGATCGCGTTTTTCGAAGGGGCAGCTTCCCTTCCTATGGGCGTAGTTACTTTGAGTAACCTGGGCTGCCCCTTTTCTTTCAGCAGGCTGAGGATTTTAGTATGCTGTACTCGGCTTATGCACAGAGAGCGCGGTTTTTCTCTGGTCGAACTGCTGATTATTGCCGGCATTCTCTTGGTCTTGGCGGCGATCGTGACTCCCGCGCTGCTGCGCGCCAGAATTTCAGCCAATGAAGCCTCGGCGGTTGCCGCCCTCCGCTCCATTCGCAGCGCGCAACTGCAGTATTCTCAGTTTTATCCGACAGTTGGCTTTGCCGATAGCATCACCAAATTAGGCCCACCCGCGCCGGGACAGGCGCCTTCTTCTAGCCAGGCAAATCTGCTGGATTTTGTTCTGGGATGCAGCAACCAACCCTGTCTCAAAAGCGGCTATCTGTTCGCCGTTGACCAAACCAGCGGCACGCCCATCAATGCCTTCCGCGTTACTGCCGTTCCTCAAACACCCGGCCGCACCGGCCAGCGTGGCTTCTGTTCTACCGAACCCAGGGTCATCACCGCAGACCCTGCCGGTGGCACCGCCTGCAGCGTGCCGATTTAGCTGAGTTTGCTTCCGCCGAAGCCAGGGCCGACGCATATAAATTGCTATATGCGGGAGGCGTTTAGCAAGATGAGATGGGGATATGGAAAATCCCCTGAAGTATTTTGCTGAGTTGCGCGATCCGCGCGTGGAGCGGAATCGGGAACATTTACTGGAAGAGATTCTGCTGATCGCTATCGCAGCGGTGTTGAGCGGAGCTGAGAGTTGGAATGACATTGCCGATTACGGCGAGGCCAAGCTGGAGTGGTTGAAGACATTTTTGAGCCTGCCCTCGGGCATTCCATCCCACGACACCTTCAACCGGGTGTTTGCGGCGCTGGACCCGGAAGAGATGGAAAAGGGCTTCGTAACCTGGGTTTCGTCGATTGCCAGGCTGACGGCGGGCGAAGTGGTGGCCATCGACGGGAAGGCCTTGTGTGGCACACGCGAGACCGGAAAGAAGACTCTGGTCCACATGGTTTCGGCCTGGGCCGAGAGCAATGGCCTGGTGCTGGCGCAGCGCAAGGTCGATGAAAAATCCAACGAGATTACGGCCATTCCGAAGCTGCTGGACGCACTGGAACTGGCCGGAACCGTGGTGACCATCGATGCCATGGGCTGCCAGCGTGAGATCGCCGGTCGGATCGTGGAGAAGAAGGCCGACTACGTGCTAGCGGTGAAGGACAATCAGGGCCTGCTGTCCGAACAGGTGAAGGATTCGTTTCTGCTATTGGAGTCCGATGCGGTGGACGAAGAGATCGACTGCGGCCACGGACGAGTCGAATGCCGCAGGTGCTCGGTGATCGCCGATCTGAGCCTGATTGAAAAAGCCGCAGAGTGGACGTCTTTACAGGGGCTGGTGCGTATCGAAGCGGAACGGTACCACAAAGTCTCAGGCAAAACCGAGCGCGAAATCCGCTACTACATCACCAGTCTCAGGCCCGCTGCCGCGCATCTGAACCGCGTAATCCGCCAACACTGGGGTATCGAAAACAAGCTGCACTGGGTGCTCGATGTCGGCTTCGGCGAAGACCTCAGCCGCAAACGCGCAGGCCATGCGGCGCAGAACTTCTCCATCCTCAACCGTATTGCCCTCAACCTGCTCAAACAGGACAAATCCTCCAAACGCGGAATCAAGGGGAAACGGCTCAAAGCCGCCTGGGATCAACCCTATCTGCTCAAATTGCTTGGAATCTGATATGCGTCGGCCCTGCCGCCGAAGCCCCTAATCTTGACCCTCTCCCTTTCTCAACGTTATACTTTGATGTTGCCCCAGTCATTCCAGCCGCTTCTGATTCCACTCAGAGCGTTCCGGGAGGGTGTGGGTTAGGGGGACGTCCTCCGGGGTTCGCGATGTTCATCAGCATTCAGGATTTACAGCTCCAAGAGATGCCCTTCCAAGAGGAGTTTTCTGCGGGAGCGCTGGAATTAGGCTCCGAGCTGCGCCAGGCCGCGGCTGTTCAGATCAGTGGAAGGGCTGCGCTGGTGGAAGAAATTGAAGGCGCGCTGCGGATTCCCGACATCCGGGTCGTGGGTAAAGTGGCCACTCGTCTGGAAATGCGTTGCGCTCGCTGCCTGGAGCCGGTACCGGGTCGTAGGCAAATTGGCCACTCGTCTGGAAATGCGTTGCGCTCGCTGCCTGGAGCCGGTACTGAAAGACGTGAGCAGCAGCTTTGACCTGATCTACCGTCCGCAAGGCTCGGAAAAGAGACCGGATGAGGCTTCCATCAGCGAGGCAGAAACCGAAATCGGGTTTTACCAGGGCAATGGCCTGTTGCTGGAAGACGTGATCAAAGAGCAGTTGCTGCTGGCCGTTCCCTTGCGGGTGGTTTGCCGGGATGAATGCAAGGGGCTGTGCCCGCAATGCGGCCGCAACCGCAACTTGGAGTCTTGCAATTGCTCAAGCCAGTTGCCGGACCCGCGTTGGGCGGCGCTGGAAGACATTAAGAACAAATTAAAACATTAGTTCGCCGCGTTCAAAACGCTGCGATCAATTGAGGTAAGCAATGCCTAATCCGAAACGGCGTCACTCCAAAGCGCGCACCTCCAAGCGTCGCGCGCACGATTTCCTGACCGCACACTCGCTCGCGGAGTGTCCTAACTGCCATGAGAAAAAAATGCCGCACCGCGTCTGCCCTAAATGCGGTTACTATAAGGGACGCGAAGTCGTAGAAGTCGAATCCAAATAAACGGCGGCAAGCATTTGCGATCCACCCGGCAACCGCGTAAGCGACTCTCGCGCGTGATGGGAGACAAGCTCGAATCCCTTGCGCGCGCCGCTTTTGCTCCCAACGGTTTTGAGACACCCCGCACCACCATTGCCGTGGACGCCATGGGCTCTGACCGCGCTCCTCGCCCTGAGGTGGAAGGCGCAATTCAGGCCGCGCGTTATGGCAACGCCCGCGTGCTGCTGGTGGGCCGCACTGAAGTCATTGAAACCGAGCTCGCCAATCATCCTATCGCGGCTGAATTACCCATCGAAATCGTCCACGCCAGCGAAGTCATCAGCATGCATGAGAAGGCCGCGCATGCGGTCCGAGCCAAGCGTGATTCCTCGATGCACGTAGGCTTGCGCCTGGTGCGCGAGGGCGCAGCCCAAGGCTTCGTCACCGCCGGCAATACCGGCGCTGCCATGGCCACCGCCAAGAGGGTACTGGGCGCCCTGCCCGGCGTCGACCGCCCTGCCCTGGCCGCCGTGTTTCCGACTACGATCCCCGGCAAGGCCGCCATCATGATTGATGTGGGCGCCAACGTGGATTGCAAACCGCAAAACCTGGAACAATTCGCTATCATGGGCGAAATCTATAGCCGTTCTATTTTTCAAAACCAGCGCCCCCGCGTCGGCCTGCTTTCCATCGGAGAAGAAGAGAGCAAAGGCAACGACCTCACCCGCCAGGCCTACGAATTACTGCGCGGGCTGCCGCTCAATTTCGTGGGCAACGTTGAAGGCCGCGACGTCTACAACGGCAAAGTGGATGTAATCGTGTGTGACGGCTTCGTGGGCAATGTGGCCCTCAAGATTTCTGAAGGCATCGTGGAAACCATACGCTACATGCTTAAAGAATCTCTCGAAGCCACGCTGACCCGGCAGGTTGGGTTCCTGCTTTCGCGCCGCGCCTACGCGGATTTCAAAAAACGCCTCGACTACACCGAATACGGCGGCGTTCCCCTGCTGGGCATCAAAGGCGTGGCCATTGTGAGCCACGCATCGTCGAATGCCAACGCTATCAAGAATGCCATCCGCGTCGCGGCGGAATTCTCAAGGTCAGGTATCAATGAAAAGATCGCCCAGGAGCTGACAAAACAAAATGTCGTCGCAGCAGCTGCTCCAGTGCTCAAAGCAACGGATTGAAGTAGTACTCAGTTGTCGGTACTCAGTACTCAGAAGCTGAGGATGAAAAGTTAAGGACTCGAATTCCAACCCCCAATGCTAAACACAAAACTTGCTTTCCTCTTCCCCGGACAAGGCTCTCAGAGCGTCGGTATGGGAAAAGACCTGGCTGCCGCCTATTCCGTGGCACAACAGACTTTTGATGAGGCTGATGCCGCCCTGGGATACAAACTCTCGCAGCTATGCTTCGAGGGGCCGGAAGAGAAGCTGAAGCTCACTGAGATCACGCAACCTGCGATTCTTACGGTTTCCGTCGCCGCCTTTCGGGTGCTGCGCGAAAAAGGCATCGTGCCCGCCTTCGTCGCCGGCCACAGCTTGGGTGAATACTCCGCGCACGTTGCCGCGGGCACGTTGAACTTCGCGGATGCGATTCGCGCCGTATGTAGTCGTGGCAAATACATGCAAGAGGCGGTGCCGGTTGGCGAAGGCGCAATGGCGGCCATCTTGGGCATGGCGAGCGACGAGGTGCGGAGGGTCTGCCAGGAAGCCGCACAAGACGGCGTGTGCTCGCCGGCGAATCTCAATTCGCCCGACCAGACCGTGATTTCCGGCAGCAAATCGGCGGTGGAACTTTCCGGCAGCAAATCGGCGGTGGAACGTGCCGCTGAACTCGCGAAATCTCGCGACGCCAAGAAAGCTGTGATGCTGGCTGTAAGCGCACCTTTTCATTGCGCGCTCATGCAGCCCGCCCAGGTGCGGCTGGCCGAGGACCTGCGGAAGTTAAACTTCCAGCCCATGCAGGTTCCACTCATCAAAAATATTGACGCCGAACCCACCAGCGATCCTATTAATGCACGTGAGGCGCTTATCCATCAGGTGACCGGAGCGGTGCAGTGGGTGAACTCTATGCGCAAGCTGATCGAGCTGGGCGCAGAAGCTTTTGTGGAAGTTGGTCCGGGTAAAGTTCTCAGCGGTCTCATGCGTCAGATTGACCGCTCACAGAGCTGCTTGAATGTGGAAGATGAGGCCTCGTTGCAGAAGACGATGCCAGTACTCGCTCTTGGCTCTTAGCTCTTAACTTTGGACCTACAGGTTCTGGCTGTCGGTTTCGGCAATCACGTCGCCGACACGGATGGCGCCGCTCACGAGTATCTCAGCGCGCAATCCACCACGATGGCGCAGCGCCGCAATTACTTTCTTGGCGGTTACTTTTTCCAGGTGAGAACATGGCTCACATAGCTTGAGTCCACGCAGGCGCACCTCGCCAATGCAAAATTCCCGCCCCACCAGATGATTCAATGCTACGCCGCAGGTGAGCACGTTGCGGCGCGATTCTTCCGCTGAAATCTCCAGACCGCTGTCTTGCTTTGCACCTTGCAGGGCCTCGACTTCAATCAGAGTTATCTGGTTTGTGGGCAGTCCTTTGGAAAAGGTGCCCGTGCTGCGACAATAGCGGTCCCCTTCAAGTCCCCTGCCGGCAAGGGCGGTTACTTCAGGAAGCGAGATCATCGGCTGCATCCGTTCAGGGCCGATGAATAGCCCGGCCACTGTGCCCCACCAGCGCACACCCGATCTTCTCAACCAACTGTTTTCCCTTTCGACCTTGGCTTCCAACTCAGCGCAATCCATATGCACGCCAATTCTCCTTATATACTCCGAGTCTCTCCCAGAAGCCCGCCTATAAATTGGGCGGATAGGAGAAGCTTTTGTCTGACTTTTCCACCCACAGGTTGGTGGTCACCGGGCGTCCATTAATCTGGATTTCAATTATCGCGCCGCTGCCCCCGTTCGAAGAGTGTTCGATCTTGTGGCTGTGAATAGCGCCAAACTCTCCGCCTGGCCCCCAGTCACGGTAAAAATCGTAGTAGGTGTAACGCTCGTATTTTTGCTGATGCTGCTTCCAGTTCGGGTCGGCCATCCAGATAGCATAGGCCTGCTCGAAGTTCTGCGATTCGACCGCGGCGAAAAACCTGTTCACAATGCGCTCTTCGGGCCAGAAGCGCAGCTCCCACCAAAGGAAGCCCAGCAGCAGGACAACGAAGGTCACGGTTGCGATTACTATGCGTCGGCGTTTTAGACGTTGCTTTTCACGGACCTCATCCACCGGCTGGGCATCGAGCAGGCTCATGGCTTCAGTTTACGTTCACAGCGTTCGTTTGAACAAGAGCGTGGCTCCGGTCAGCATGACCGTAGCAAAGCAGATAAGGTAAAGCAGATCGGGCCAGATGGCCACGAATCTGGCGTAGCGCAGCAGCAGCGCTTTGAAGCCGTGCACCGCGTAGGTGAAGGGATCAATACTGGCGATGACCTTGAGCCATCCGGGAAACGCCTTGACCGGATAGATCGAGCCGCTGGGAAAAAACAGCAGCGTATTGAGAATGCCGAAGACGGCCCGCGGCACCAGCGGATCTTCTACCCGCGCCATCATGCAGGAGATCATGGTGACGAAAGCCGCCGAGGTTGCCGCTATCATCAGCAGCAACCAGACCAGCGTTGCCGGGTGGAAGGCGGTGCTCACCCCTGCAATCAACGATCCTATAAAGGTCAAAACCAGGCCGGCGCCAACGGCCTTGATGGCGCCCGCCAGGTTCATGCCAAAAACCAGCTCCAGTTTGCTGATGGGGGTGGCGAGATAGCCCTCATGCACCCCGCGGGCCTTGTCATCGATGTAGATAATGCCGCCGCCGATCATGACGGAGACAAACATGGCCAGCGCGATTGAACCCGGCAACAGATATTACATGTATTCGATATAGGGATAGAGCTCGACGACATTCAACGCAATCTGCTGCACCAGGCGCGGCTCGACCGGCTGTTGATTAAGCGCGGCTACCAGCTCGTTTAAATTCTGCTGCAGAGTTGAGGTCATGAAGTTGTCACTGTTATCGAGCACCAATCCGAGGCGCGGCTGCCTTCCCATATACACATCGCGGGAGTAGTTTTCAGGAATGACGACGACGCCATCGATTTTGCCGTTGTGCACATCTTCGACGGCAGTTTTCTCGTCGCTGTAGTCAATTGCATCCAGTGTGCGGGCATTGGCATGGATAGCATTCAACGCCTCGCGGATGCGCAGCGCCTGGGGACGATCGGTCTCGACCCCCTGAATGAGAATGCGGTCGTGATCGACAATGCCGAGCCGTGCATCATGGATCTTGCCGCCGAAGGCGTTGCCCAGCACGATGAGCTGCACCAGGGGAAAGATCATGGCTACCAGCATCAACGCCGGCGAGCGCACAAACTTGCGCATCTCGCGCTCCACAATAGCCATCATTCGCTTCATGATCTCTCCTTTTTCAGCGGTCGCCGCCGCTGATCCAGCCGGTGTAGATATGCGCGCTGACCTCCTGGTCACGCAACTGCCTGCCGGTGTAATACACAAAAACG
>QIAW01000592.1 GCA_003225655.1 Acidobacteriota bacterium | reverse complement strand
AACATCGAGTTACCTCGTGACCTTACAGCGGCTGTATTTGCTGCTCTTGTCATCCTCTACTTTCGCCACGTCAACATTAAGGGAATTCCCGAAGGCGGCGAGAAGGCCCTTCGTGTCATGTACATCACCACCGTGATGGTGGTTCTGCTGATCGTCTGGTGTACCTACACTGTCTGGAGCCACAGAGCGAACATGCCGCCCTGGCCCTTACCGCACAACCTGCACTTCTCACCCGAAGCTCTGGGATGGCTGCGCGGCAGCCAGCTTCCCTACACCTTCGGACTGCTCGGGATTTTCATTGCCCTCGGCCACTCCATTCTCGCCATGAGCGGCGAAGAGACCCTGGCGCAGGTCTATCGTGAGATCGAGCATCCTAAGCTTCCCAACCTGAAAAAAGCGGCCTTCGTCATTTTTATGTACAGCCTGGTATTTACCTCGCTGGTTTCGTTCTTCGCAGTGATGATCATTCCCGACCCGCAGCGCGCGGGTTTCTTTGACAATCTTATCGGCGGGTTGACCATGCACCTTGCCGGCCCGCTCACACTACGAATCATTTTTCATCTTTTTGTTGTTCTGGTCGGTGTCTTGATTCTGGCGGGCGCGGCCAATACTGCGATTGTCGGCTCCAACGGCGTACTGAACCGGGTATCGGAAGACGGCGTCTTGCCCGACTGGTTTCGCCATCCCCATCGCAAATATGGGACCACGCACCGCTTCATCAACCTTATTGCAGGACTTCAGCTTCTTACCATTTTCCTCAGCCGCGGACATATCTATCTCTTAGGCGAGGCTTATGCCTTTGGCGTCTTGTGGAGCTTTGTCTTCAATAGCTTTGCTGTGCTGATGCTTCGCTATAAGCAGCCTGGCTCTCGCGAATTTCGGGTTCCATTCAACATCAATTTTCGCGGCGTTGAGATTCCTCTAGGACTGGGAATCATCACACTGGTCCTATTTGGGATCGCAGTTACGAATCTTCTCACCAAAGAGGTGGCTACCATCTCTGGCATAACATTCTCCGTCTTTCTGTTTACCGTCTTTACCATTTCGGAAAGATTCACGCGAAGGCGCGGCGCCCGGCAGGGAGATGTTGATCAGTTCCAGTTGACTCCCGAATCCAGTCTCACGCCGGCGCGGAAAAGCAGGACATCGTCGTGCTGCACTTCCGCGCGCTTACCGCCTCGCCCTCGCCACAGCATGATTTCGCCTCCGATCAGCTTGTCACCAGCGTTGAGCAGTTGCTTCTCACCAAGGTGCTGGCTTTGGCCGAAAGAGAAGGTATACCTGTTCGCCTGGCAGTCGCGGCCACCAACAATCTCTGTAACGGCATTGTTTCTGCGGCAGCCAGCCTGCAATCCCGCGTCGTCGTGTTAGGAGAGTCCTCTAAAATGCCGGCCCATGAACAAGCGCGCATGATCGGGCTCGCCTGGGAGCGGCTTCCGCAGCCGCGTCCGCGCATCATGCTTGAGGTCTATGGTGCGGGCGGCAAAACGCACTTCTTTTTTCTCGGACCGCACTCCCCCGACCTCACTCCGGCAGAGATCGACCTTTTGCACAAACTTTGGCTCAAATTGAGCCAGGAATTGAACAACGAAGAGCTACATCATCATGACATCATTCATTTCGCACTCCAGGAAATCGACCGGCAGCTCGCTGCGGGCAATACTAACGAAGTCTTGCAGCGCCTGCGACAACATTTATCCGAACAGCAAAAGAAGCCGCGTGGACGAGAGTCGAACCCCAGAGCGTGAAGTCACTCCCCCGCAGATTCGCGCGCTCATCGACCCTTCGTCAGAAATGCCGTCAGAAGAAACGGGAGCATTCCGGTTCGGGATTGTCTTGTCGATGCTCGCCGCGGCGCTGATTGGATGGATTCGGTAGGTCTATTCGGCGTTAATTTCCACTCTTGCCATTGCTGAAGCCGGCAGATTGTTTGGGCACCTCGGGCGGATGATCTAAGATCCATTGTTCCAGCACATCAGACTCATTTTGCGGCACGAAGGAAAAGCCGACGCCCACCCGGGTCAGACCATCAGCCTTGATCACATTCATTACTTTGCCAGTTACGTGAACGAGAGCGGCAATTCCCGCAAGTGTGAATGCTATCGCAAGCTCCTGGCCAACCTTGATCTCCTCGTTGCATAGAAACGCAAGTCCGCGAACACTCAGGTTAATGATCCTGCCTTCCACCTGCCCCTTTTCGAGAACATTCGCCACCACGGGAATGTCTACCGCAACCCGTGCTGCCCGCCGCCGCTGCAAAAGCATGTTTCCGTAGGCCGCGCGCACAAAGCGGGTTGCCTGGTCGACATCCATCGGCTTGTACACAATGAAATTAGCGCCCGCCTGGGTTGCAGCCTGCATCTCACGGTCTCCTTTGACCATGGCCAGGACCGTGGATTTGGCGTTCTGTTCACAACTGCGCATCGCGGTCAAGATTCGAGTGGATTCGTAGGTGCCAATCCAGTCCAGAATTAACGTATCGAGCTTCATGGTCGTAACCGCATTCAGGGCTGAGG
>QIAW01000590.1 GCA_003225655.1 Acidobacteriota bacterium | reverse complement strand
GAGCAAAAGCCTGCCGACGACGACGGCTGTACTCCGCGCAAAATGAATTGCTCTCTTACCGCTTCGGCGCGCTTTTGAGAAAGATCGCAGTTGACCAGGTCGCTTCCCTTGTTATCGGCGAATCCAAAGAGCAAGAGATTGCTGCCGGAATAATGCTGGTCGCTCAAAAAGGAGACGACACGATCGAGGTCGTCTTTGGCTTTATTATCCAGCTCCGATTTTCCCGCGCGAAAGCGGAAATTCAACGACAGCCTCTCCGCGCCTCTGGCAAGCCGGCGGTATTGCGCGCTGGCTTCCGGGGGAATGGAATGGGTGACCGGTTGCACATTCTGGCCGACGAAGCCGATTTTTTCCACGATGCTCTGGCCGTCGCTCGATAAAGCAAAATTCAGGAACTTGAGGGTCAGATCGTTCGGCGGGCTCGCGGGCGTGTACAGGAACAAGCGTCGCGAGAGCGGATAGTCCTCGGTGGCAACGGTCATGCGGTTGGGTATCAGCGAGCCGGCATCACCCTCGGAAACCGCTATGGCCTTGGCCGCCTGAATGTAAGGAAGACCGCTGAACCCGATGCCGTGGGCATCTTTGGCGACGGAGTCGGAAAGTTCACGGCTGTCTTCAATACGGTGAGCACTGTGCGCCAGGGGTTTGCTGCCCAGCACCAGGGTCTTGAATGTGTCATAGGTCCCTGACTTGTCATCGCGGGCGTAGATGTTGACGGGTCCGCTGGGGCCGCCGACCTGCGACCAGTCGGTAATTTCCCCGGCAAATAGTTGTGCCACCTGACCCTTGCTGAGTGACTCGACAGGATTGTTCTTGCTGAGGATGACGGCGATGCCATCAAGTCCTAGAACATGCTCCGCGGCGGGTGAGGTCATGTCGCCAAAACTTGTGAGCTGGCTGGCTTCCGCGGGCTTGATCTTGCGCGAAGCCATTCCCACGTCGCAGGTGCTCTTGCGCAAATCTTCGAATGCGGTGGCAGAACCGTGGGCGCGAATCTCAATCACCCGGGGAGCAGATTCGCCCGGCAGGATTCCCTGCACCCGCACTTCATCTTCTTTGTCCCCGGGAACGATCTTTACCTCCGCTGCTCCCTGGTGTTTCAGAAAGCCCTCTGCCAGGGCGGGCGCCAGGGCAGCGCCAATGGTGTTCGATCCGCTCAGACGGAGCATGACGCTGGCGGCAGATACCGTCGAAAAGGGGCCGCCGCGAAAGCGGGCGGCGATCGACGGCCACGATAAGTACAAGGCAGCGAGCAGCATTGCTGCGGCCACGGCGGCCGCGGTCCTTGCCGGAAACGTGCTCGTGGAGAGCGCGGTGAGGCTCAGGGTGCGGTTGCATTCGGGACAGCGGAAGCCCTGTCCCTCGACGGTGGTGATCATTTCTCGGCTGTCGGCCTTAGTGCACAGGCCGAAGTTTGTGCATTTTCCAGTGCGTGGGGGCATAGTTATTGTCTCGCTCCAAGGAGTACCACGGCGGTTTCGCCGGCGTGGGAAAACATTCGATACAACGTGTCTGACGGGTTCTTGCGCTGCGCTCTGACTTCATCGACCTGCGCCTCAACCGAAGCGCTCAAGGCCTGTCTTTTCTGGAACTGCAAATACTCTTTTTTCAGCAGAGGCTGAATGGTGGTGACCAGCGCGTCATAGGTGAGCAGGTTCGATTCGCCCAGCGCCTCATTCAGGTCCCTGCCCAGCGGCACCGGCGGACCTCCCTTGTCGTTCTTGTTGACCAGGTACAGGGTCTTGACCCCGGTGCTGGGATCTTCCAGCGTCTGCACCACTTCCATGGCCCGGCCGATCATCAGGTAAGCCAGGAAATCCTTGGGTTCGACGTCAGGGACGTAAAGGCTGGGCAGGGCCGATCCGTCGCCTTCGAGGTGCAGTTCCAACTTGGCCTGCACAGAGTCGTTCGATCGGATTCGCTGCTCGTATTGTTCCCGGAGAAAGGCGGCTTCCTGGACGAAACGAACCGGAAACAGGTTGGTGACGTGGACCAGGGTGATTTCATAAGGTCTGCCTTTGCTGGTCACCTCGTCTTTCGTGCCCGAGGTGGCGCTATAAAATTCCTTGCGCAGCAACTGGCGAAACTCGGCAAAATCAGGCGCCTCGGGCAGGACCACCGAAAGATAAGAGACGAACCGCCTTCCCGAAAAGGCGCCCGTGCCTTCGCGGCTTACCTCGGCATCGTTAAAGCACAGACAATTTCCCACCCGCGAAACAACGTTGCTAACGTATGTGCGCAGCGCCTCAGGCTTTGCCGCATACTCGCGGCAAAGATGTTCCACGATGCTCACGCGCAGGATGCGGGCGCGGTGGGGATGGGCCGCGACATAGCTATCGTGGGCCAGGGCCAGGTTCTTCACCGACGTGGCTTCCAGCAGGTCGATAAATTTCTGCTGGGGGATGCGATTGAAGCTGGTGAAGCTTTTATCTTCGCCCAGCATGGCGGTCAAAGCCGCGCGCACTGCCGTGCTTTGCCTCTGCTGTTCCCCCTGGTCCGAAACCAGGGTTCTGGCGAAGTCCTTGACCGTAGCGGGGTTGTAGAAGCGGATTACCGGTCTCGAGAAGTCGCCCTGGCCGGAATCGGTGCAGCCTTCGGCGATGCGGCCGGCGAAATATTTCGCGGCCTCTGCCATCACCGCTGCGCACCGCGCCACCTGCGACCCGATCATTGGCAGCTCTGGGATGAGCGCCTGCAGCAGCTTCCTGGCAAAATCAATGCCTTCGATGCGGGTGCGATAGATATATAGCTGCTGCAGGCACTCGCCCTGAACATCAAACAGGTTCTGGCGCTTACCCATCAGCCCTGAAAGCATTCCCACCCGCGACCACTGCTTGGCATTGGCGATGACCCGGTTCGCGGTCTCTTCTTCTAATTGCCGGTGCCTCGCGATTTTGTCGTCCAGATGCTTCAGGCGCACCTGCAGCGAGGAGACCAGGGCCGGCAAAAGACCGGAGAGATCGAAAACCGACTTCTCGCCTGCTATCCATTCCTGGAAAAGATCGTTTTCGATTCTGCCCCGCAACTCGCGGACCTGCTCTTTGATCTCGCCTCGCTTGACTTCGTAGAAATGGCGGACTCCCAGCCCGCGATAGTTCTGCGAGTAGGCGGCCTCGCACAGCCGGGAGAGCTCATCCAGCCAAAACCGCTCGTTGTTGGCGAAGGACTCGCGGATGTGAGCCCTGAAATTGGGAATCAGATCGCTCCAGAAAGCGTTGATATCAGGTGCTCATCCGTCAGAAACCACTTCTGCTGCGTTTCCTTGAGGCGGACGGACTCAGTGAAATTCTGCTGTACGGGCTCTTGCGAATAGCCCAGCGCTCCGCTCCAGTGGTTGAAATGAAGCTGCAAGACAGCTTGCCGCGCCAGCGTGCCGCTCAAATACTCCCAGATTTCCGCTTCCGGGTAGGCGATCTGCTTGATCCCGAAGGTGAAAAACCGCCGCGAACGCTCAGGAGTGTG
>QIAW01000588.1 GCA_003225655.1 Acidobacteriota bacterium | reverse complement strand
TACGCTCTTCTGGAATTGCTATAAATTTAGGCAGACAATCTGTTCAAATTGAGCTCAATTTCTATTGAGCTGATAAGTAGCACATATGGCTGAGAGAATCCCCGGTTGTATTGCGCGCTTCACAACAGAGGACGACGGCAGACAGCACTACCAATCAGGGAGTCTCGGGTTTGCGTGGGTGTTTGGCACATTCATGTCTTTGGAATTCTACGCGCACCTTATCACGATAAGCTTTTCTGGCCTGTTCTCTGGAAACTCCTTCGCTCGCGATCATAGCAAAGCTGATATATATCCAACCGCAGTTGTCGCACGATGGGTCGCGAAAGCTCTTCTCATCTGCCCAGGTTAAGTTTCTTGACATCGT
>QIAW01000589.1 GCA_003225655.1 Acidobacteriota bacterium | reverse complement strand
CACATGGGAAATCGCGTCAACATGGAGGATCCCGCGCTGCTCGAGTACCTGCGCCAGCGCTACGAGCGCTTGTTGGTTAAGTGCCCGACCGCCGCCGGCTTGGTGCTCACACTGCACGAGAGCGACAACAAAGTCTTCCGCGACTCTGAAGTTCTGTCGAAGCTACCGCCGCCGGAGCGTATCTATATTGTCGCCAAGCTCGTGTATGACGTGGTGAAAAAGCACAACAAGAAACTGATCCTGCGCAATTTCTTTTACGAACCCAAAGAGATGGAATACTTCGCCCAGGCCATCGCCCGCCTGCCCGACGATATCATCATCATGAATAAAGATTCGGTGCATGAGTTCGACCCGTGGTATCCGCCTGATCCCATGCACGGCAAGGTGGGCAAGAAGCAGCAGATCATGGAGCCCGACCTGGGAGTAGAAAAAGCCTGGAGCAGGGAGGGGCACTACGCCCAAGTTGCCTATATAAAACGTTACATGCAGCGGGCGCGCGAGACGCACATGGTGGGCGCTGTCGGGCGTGCGCACTTCTTCTGGGACCACGCCTTTAATGACTCGCACGAGATCAATCTCTATGCCTTCTCGCGCTTCATGCAGGACCCTGATTTGGACGTGGATACGGTCTTCCGCGACTGGGCGGCGCTGCACTACCCGAAAGAAGCGGTGCCTTACATTGCTTCAGCCTTGAAGCGCACGGAGTTTATCCAGCACCACGGGCGCTGGTTCCTGGGATTCTGGCTCACGAAGTCCATCGGCGAGGAGTGGGGAGACTATCCTTACTACTTCGAACACATTCTCTTGCGATCGCGCTACAAATGGACCAGGGACCCAGCCGACAAAGCGCTGGAGCAAGGCTTGTACTCGCCCGACAAAGCATTGTTCGCGCAGCTCGTTGATGAAAAAGACCAGGTCATCGGGCAGGTGCGCGCCAGCCTGGCTGACGTGCGCAACGCCGCGCGTTATCTTACGCCGGAGCAACTTGCTCCGTTACAAGAAGGCTTTAACTATCTGCTGGATACGGCCGAACTCGAACGCGAGTGGACGCGCGCCTTCTTCGCCGAGCGCAATCGTGAAAGATGCGTTGGCGAAACTCGAAGCCATGGACGCGCTGCCCGGAGTGAACTACGGTCGCGATCCACGCACCGGCCACCGCTACAACATCGATAAGTTCGTCCTGGAGATGCGCTGGCGCATGGCCAACCGCAGGCGCGCGCAGGAAGAAGACGCCCGCATCCTTGAGCACACGCAAATGCTTATGGCCGTAGAGAGCAATTGAGAACCAGGAGGCTGGGGTGGCGCAAGGCGGCGAGCCGCAATGGACGAGCGTTTCTGGAAGGCATCCACGGGCCATGTCCCATCCCTCTGTCATGTTGAGCGGAGCGCCGCGATCCTTTAAGACAGCTTAGAGAATCTCCAGCGCGCAGTCGAAACACCCCGAGAATGTCTCGGGAATCCATGCCGCGTCAGGGAATTCGCCTCGATACAGCCGCCGACGAACATGCGTGCCATGAGAAGTCTGTTAAGAGTGATCAGAAAGATTCCGCCGGCACAACTGGGAGCTGCTTGATGCATCTGCAAGACAGCTCATCCGAGAGAACTTCCTGAATCTGCATGTACGCCGGAAGCATGCTCGGGGTGTTTCGACTCCGCGTCCGTCAGCCTCGTGGTAGTAGGGGTTCTCCAGGCGCTCCGCTCAACATGACAGAGGGAAACGATTCGATCCAACCCCATCGCGATATTCAATACCCCAGCCCAGTCTTGCTGAAAAGCGGCCCCGGTTTGCCGCCTTCGGTTGCGGCTTTGAGGCGAAATATCAGCTCTCCCCATGTCGTATTGCAGGGGACGAAGTAATCGGTCTCCGCCTGCCAATCGGCGTGAGTGAAACGCAGCAGCGTGCCATTCTTATTTTCGGCCAACTCGAATACCAATTTCGTGTTTTGCCATTCTTTGCCGCTCTGGCACAGCCACTCTGCCTTCGTTGGCGCTGCCATGGCAACCGGCTGCAAACGGTAGAGCGTGGCGCGGCTAAAGAATCCTAATTCCACGATTCCACTTGAACTGTCTTCGGTCACATCCGCCGCCCACCACTGGGAAAATCCACGGCCCGATGAGATCAGCGGGTGAACCTGCTTTGGCGGCGCGTCAATGGCGATGGAGTGTCTGATGTTCGGCACGTTGATAGCTCCTTGCTGATTCTGTTATTGGCTCCAACTACTCTAGTTCCATGTGAGTGCTAAAGATGTGGCGCGCTTACCGTGAAGAGGGTAGAATTCCGGAGTTCCCAGGAGTATCGCTCCCGTGTCTAGTCCTGCGTCAGGCCACCGCACTTCACGTCGTGATGTTTCCATCGTGATTGCCATGCTGCTGATGGTGGCCCTGCCGGCAGCGATCACGCTCAACACGGTCCGTGCACCCGGAACGCTGCAAGTTCTGGACCCAAATCCCGCCCCTTACGGTTATACCTGGAGCTTGCTCCTGTTCATCTTTCCCATTGCGGTAATCCTGTTCTGGTTTGTTCCCCAAGAGGGCATCAAGGTGCCGCAAAGGGCCTTCTGGTGGACTCTGGGAATTTTAGCTCCTCTCGGCTGTAGTTTGGATTTTTTCTTTGCCAATAAGTTCTTCGTCTTCCTCAAGCCCGGCGCCACCTTGGGCATCAGGGCGCCGGCCATGGGCGGGCCGGTCCCGGTGGAAGAGTACGTTTTCTACTTGACCGGCTTCATGGCGGTACTGCTGATTTATATCTGGCTGGATGAGTTCTGGCTGGCCGCCTATAACGTACCCGACTATCCGGGTGAAGCAAGGAAGATCGCTCGCCTGCTCCAGTTCCATCCCACTTCTGTTGTTGTGGGCGGTGCCTTGATCGCGATTGCGGTGATCTACAAAAAATTCTTTGCGGTTAGCCATGATGGGTTTCCGGGCTATTTCGTTTTTCTGGTGGTCGCAGCGTTGGTTCCCGCAGCCAGTTTTTTCCCCACTGCCAAGCCGTTCATCAACTGGCGGGCTTTCAGCTTGACGCTGTTTTTCGTCCTGCTCGTGAGTTTGCTGTGGGAGGCAACTCTGGCCGTGCCCTATGGCTGGTGGGGCTACCAATCGAAACAGATGCTGGGCGTATTCATCGGGGCTTGGTCGAAGCTGCCGATCGAAGCAGTTTGCGTGTGGACTTCTGTCACCTACGCGACCGCGATTGTTTTCGAGATCGTCAAACTCTGGCAGGCGTCGGGCAAGCCACTGAGACATGCATTTCTGGGCATCAAGAAACCGCAATCGGCTGCCGGCGGACACGCTGCAGCAGGGAATTGAACCCTTGCTGCCATCCTAAGAAGATGCCGTTGCGCTCTTCTTTTCCAATCTGAAGGCTTCTCAATTCAGTCTGGCTAAAAATATAGTTCCATAATTCTCGATTGACATGGAAAGCGAATGCTTGGAAGGTAGTAACAACAAACTTCGAGTAGAGTCGGAAAAGTTTGGAGAGCGGATAGCCGCGGCTCCAGCACTCACAGTTGATTGTGTCCAGTGCGTTCGTCAGTAGTTCGCGGAGCTGTAAAGCAGGGGCAATAGAAG
>QIAW01000099.1 GCA_003225655.1 Acidobacteriota bacterium | reverse complement strand
TTGGCCGGCTGGTCTATTTCGGAATGTTCAGCCTGCTCGATGATCAAATTGCTGCCGAGCGGCGCCCAGCGGCGCTGGTGCGCCTAAAAAAATACACGGGCATGGAAGCCGGCTATACGCCGATTGCGCAGTTGGCCCAGGATCGCATCCGGGAGCGCCTGAATAAGCCGGGCCTGATGGGACCGGCTAAGCTGCAGGTCGAGGACGATCTGGCCCATACAAAATTCTTTGTCGACGGCATCGGCAAGCTTTTTGAAAAATACAAAATCGCCGGCTACGAACAGGCTTACGCCAAACTGAAAGAGCAGCTCGCCGATTATGAGAGTTTTGTTCGCAAAGAGATCGTGCCGCGCGCCCGCGAAGATTTTCGCCTGCCTCCCGAGCAGTATGCTTTCGATCTGGAAAACTATGGCGTAGATATTCCTGCCACAGAGCTGACAGCAATGGCGCATAAGGCCTTTACGGAAATACAGGCGCAAATGCAGACGGTAGCCGCGCAGGTGGCCAAGGAAAAAGGATACAAAGTCACCGCTTATCGCGATGTGATCCACGAATTGAAGAAAGACCAGATCGTGGGCGACGCCATTCTGCCCCACTACCAGCAGCGGCTGAAAGATATTGAAGAAGTTATCCGCCGCCAGCATCTGGTTACGCTTCCTGAGCGCCCGGCGCGCATCCGGCTGGCGAGCGATGCTGAAACCGCCGCCCAACCCGCGCCACATATGTCGGCGCCGCGGCTGCTGGGAAATACCGGCGAGCAGGGTGAGTTCATTCTGCCGCTGAATATTCCTGCCGCGCCCGGTTCGAAAGAAGTGATGATGAAGTATGACGATTTCACCTTCGCCGCCGCCTCCTGGACTTTGACTTCGCACGAGGCGCGCCCGGGATTCGACTACATGATCGAAAAAGGCGTCTCCGAAGCCCGCGCTCTCTATGCCTTCAACAGCGTCAACGTCGAAGGCTGGGGCCTCTATTCTGAGTACATCATGCAACCTTACATGCCTCACGACGGCCAGCTCATCTCACTGCAACACCGGCTCATGCGCGCGGCCCGCGCTTTTATCGATCCGGAATTGCAGGCAGGGAAGCTTACTCCCGAGCAAGCCCGGGACATATTGCTGAATGACGTGGTGCTTTCCCCGGCCATGGCCAAGGAAGAAGTTGAGCGCTACACCTTCCGCGCTCCGGGACAGGCTACTTCGTATTTCTACGGGTACACGCGCCTGCGCGAGCTGCGCGCCGACGTAGAAAAAAGCCTGGGTCAGCACTTCGATCAGCAGAAGTATCACGACTTCATTTTGTCGCAAGGCTTGCTGCCGCCGAATTTGCTGCGCAAAGCGGTCATGGAGCATGTGGCTGCTGCCACCTCCTCAAAAGCGGGGAATTGATTTATCGTTACGAGAGCGCGGCCCGGTTAGTGGAATCGGATAGAACTGTGGCAAGAATCATTTTCAGGGGCTAAAGAGCCTGTGTGAGAACTCTAGGTTATAGCGTCGTCCCTAACGGGACTACGATTCGTTCTCTTACGATACCCAGCGCTGGAAGCGCTGGGCTATAACACGTCACCCCTTCGGGGTTGTTCGCCCTTCGGGCGCGCACAAAATCGAGTTCACACAGACTCTAAAAGACCCGATATATTTTTTTATGCTTTTCCGGTACGAATAAATTCGTGCTCTGACACGTGATCTGGTCTAAAGAGTTCTGTCGGTCATGACTTGTCATACCGTCCGGAAGCGCTTATTCGATTTTGAAATCTGACACCAACAATTGGGTGGAGCGCGTCCGCTCCGGTGACGTGCGCTCGCTGGCGCGGGCCATCAGCGCGATTGAGAATTCCGCGCCGGAATCGACCGAGCTGCTGAAATCGCTGTTTCCCTTCAGCGGACATGCACGCATCATTGGTCTCACCGGCGCTCCCGGGTCCGGCAAAAGCACGCTGGTTGACCAGCTTGCCCGCGAATACCGCAAGCAAGAGAAGACCGTGGGGATCATTGCCGTTGATCCCACCAGTCCCTACACTGGCGGGGCGATTCTCGGGGACCGCATCCGCATGCAGACCCATCATGCCGACAGCGGCATCTACATTCGCAGCATGGCCACGCGCGGCTTTCTGGGAGGCCTGGCGCGCACCACCGCCGATGTCGCCACCGTGCTGGATGCGTCGGGCAAAGACCTGGTCTTGGTGGAAACTGTCGGCGTAGGCCAAGACGAAATCGACATCGTTCGCCTGGCGGACATCACGATTGTTATCCTGGTGCCCGGCATGGGGGACGATGTGCAAACCATCAAGGCCGGCATCATGGAGATCGCCGATATTTTCGTCATCAACAAAGCCGACCGCGAAGGCGCCGAGCGCGTGGAGCGCGAAATTCGCGCCATGCAGACGCTGGCGGCGCGCAAAGATACATGGACGCCTCC
>QIAW01000580.1 GCA_003225655.1 Acidobacteriota bacterium | reverse complement strand
GCCAGAATTGGGTTCCCAGTAAATTTGTCCTTTACAGAAGCTTGGGCGGCTCAGACTTTGGCGTCAACTCACGCTTCTGATTGCATCTTTAGCGCCTGAAGATGTACAGCTTAGGGGCCAGCGGTGCAAGCTGACGGTTGCGCCTGCGATATCGGCTGCAAAAGACAAATTTGCAAAAGCTACTCTCATCTTTTCCGCGCGCGGCAGGTGCTGCCCTGCTGAAGGCCGCATGCGGGTGAACTCTCTCTGTGTGTTCCTCCCCAAGGAACGCGCAATCACCCAAAGAAGAGAACCATGAGCTTATGAGCGACACCAGAATGTACTTAACCGATGCAACACGGCAACTGCAGAAACCTGACGATGCACAACCACCTCCCACATCCCTGAAAATAGGCCAACCATCCCACGTGGCCGAAGGGAAGTATGTTGCTGTTTCCCCTAGCGGCGCGCATGTGCAGATTCCAAAAGAGCTGTTCATCGCGCTCCTGGATTTTATGAAAACGCGGAAATGTCCCGGCTCGATCACCATTGAATTCCGCGGCGGCGGCATTACATGCGTGGAGGCGGTAGCCAAGAAAACATATCGTGGCTCCTCACCGCCAGGTTGAGAATGGGCCTGTGCGAAAGATGCGGGCCCCGATTCTTTATCACCCACTTGAACTTCGCCGGCAGCAGAAGGGGCCCAGAGAATTGAAGTCCTCTGGGCCCTTACTTTTGGATTTTGCGAACCTCAGAAACCAAGGCCGAAGTGTGTGGCGAATGTCACCGAATTCGTGCTGGGACCGCCGGTGGGCCGGTTGAATTTCACGGGAAGGTCCGCCTCTACGAAGTAACTTTTGAAAAATCCGTCCTGGTTCTTGAACTTCCAACTCTTGTTCACCAGGGGAATGAAGCCAAATCGTGAAGAATTAACATCGAAGGCAGCGCGAAGCCCCACTCCCACGCCGTGATCCAGGCTCCATACAAGACCGGGATCAACGGTAAGCGTGACCTCCCGCGGATGGCCCGAAACCGAGGGAACCATCTCCAAATCCAGGTTCATGCGGCCTTTTCCCTTGAAGGTAATTCCTATTGGGAACCCAATCGCAAAGTTATCTGCAATGCTTGTGGTCTGATCGCCGCTATGCGTGACCCAGGGGATCACGAAGCCGATGTGTCCGCCGATTTTGTCTTGCGCGTGGGCCGCCGGCGCTGCTGCGCCCAGCAGTATCAGAATTGCCGCGACCCACAGAAGCGCTGCTGCTGATCGCAACTTTTTAGCCTTCGTCATCTGGTTATCTCCTCTGCTGTGTAGTTTCAAAATACAAACTGTCTCATTCGGTCGCCGGGCTTTTTTGTGGCTTGAAGTACAGACTGTTGTGTGGCGCTATCTCATGGCCATGTTCATGCTGCGCTGGTGTTTGTTGTGCCGCGCGGCCAACGATGCCCTGGAGGGACCATCATTCGGCAGCCGAAAGCCGGCAGGAATGCTGGTGTCGCCGCTGCCTTCGCCGGACTCTTTGCTTACCGTGAATTTCCACAGCATGTCCTGTCTGGTGCAGTTGCCGTAGGAGTCGCAGATTCCCGCTTTGAGCCGGGCGGTATAGCTTTCGTTGCCCTTTAAAATGACCTGATTCGGGAAGAAACCCCATGTGCCCTCGCCAATCTGATCGACCCAGCCCGGAAGCTGGATACCATGTGAATCAGTAACAATGAAGGTTCGTGTATCCACTCCGCGCACCGGCCGGGAGAAGAACACCTTCACCACCGCGTCCTGATAAACCTGTTTTGTTCCCGGCAGAGGATAGGTCGCGACGCGAAGGGGTGTCTTTTCAGCCGGCGCACCGTCAATTGAAATCACCCAGTTGCGTACTGCCATAGGGACTGGCGGAGCTCCTTCGACGACGGGTGGTTCGGTGTGGGGCGTGCGGCCGTCACACAAACCGCCGAGCACGCATGGTTCGAGCGCGAAGTTATTATTGGTGTCTGCCAGATTGCCAAGAAAATGCAAAGCCACGACGGCTTCCACGGACTGATAGTAGACAATCGTAGAGACCGCAATGGGACCTCGCGTACCCGCTGGGATGACGATGGAGTAGCGGTCTATCTTGATCTGGGACTCGGAATGTCCTCTGGGTTTAAGGCGCGTATCCCTCAGGAACGAGTCGTCAAAATAGTCGTCGTTGTGATTGATGTCTTTGAACTGCGGTAGTCCCGATGGGTTAGAAGAGTCGATAACACGCCCATTTCT
>QIAW01000585.1 GCA_003225655.1 Acidobacteriota bacterium | reverse complement strand
TTTTTTCCACTCTCATGTTCGCGCAAGCCGTTAGTTCCAATGTGGCTTCGGCGCCTGGTTCATCTACGGTTGCCGATCAGCTAAAGCAATTGCAAGACGCGATGGCAGCCCAGCAGAAGCAGATTGCTATCCAGCAGCAGGAGATCGAGGCGTTACGCGGTCAACTGGCAACCAGGGGTGAAGCCCGCGTCGTAGACGCGGCCATGCACACCGTCGAACCGGCCGATACGATGGCCACAGCCGTGGCAGTAGGGCAGAGTTCATCGATGCCCGAGGCGGAGGAGAAGGCCAAGAGTTCTCCGCTGTCGTTCCGCATTGGCGAGGCCGAATTCACGCCCGGTGGCTTCGTCGATTTCACCACGGTCTTCCGCACCACGAACACTGGCAGCGTCGTCGGAACGAACTTTAACACCGTACCTTTCAATAACCAGATTCAAGGAGCCCTGACCGAGTTCCGTATGTCGGCGCAGCACTCTCGTCTGAGCATGAAGGTCAACACCAAGTACGGCGAAAACAATATTGCGGGCTATATTGAGGCTGACTTCAACGGCAACGATGCTGCCAATGTATTTGTAAGCGCCAACAGCCACACCAACCGCTTGCGCCTCTACTGGTTGGATTTGAAGCGCGGCAAGTGGGAAATTCTGGGCGGCCAATCCTGGAGCTTATTGACTCCCAACCGCATTGGTATATCGCCCGATCCTGGCGACGTCTTCAGCACGCGCAACATGGATACCAACTATCAGGTTGGCCTCGCCTGGGCGCGTCAAGCCGGTTTTCGCTTGGGCTATCATCCTGATGACCACTGGGCCTTGGCGCTCGGGGTGGAAAATCCGCAGCAATACGTCGGCGTCGGTGAAGTAAATTACCCGTTCCAATTCAATGCTGCATTGGGGTTTCAGTTTGACGCCGCCAATAACGCCGGTGCGCCCAACCTCCATCCTGACATCATTCCCAAGATTACCTATGACAACAACTTTGGTGGGGGCAGGCATTTCCACGGCGAGGTGGCTGGGCTTCTGACTTCGGTGAAGGCCACCGATGTAGCCTTGACGAGCCCGACATCTGGTAAGTTTGTTACTCATTCTACGACGGGGGGCGGCGGTTCGGCGGTCATCAATGTTGACCTGTTCTAGCAGTTCAAGTTCGTGGGCAACGCCTTCTACAGCTATGGCGGCGGCCGCTATCTGTTTGGACTAGGACCGCAAGCTGTCATCCGTCCGGTTGCTTCGACGATTGTGCCGGGTACTTTTGACATTAATACCTCTCTGGTACACGCCGGCGGAACGGTTATGGGATTCGAGGCGCCCGTCAGCAATAGCATTACGCTGGCTGGATACTACGGTGGAGCTTACTTCCAACGTAACACCTTTCCCGACATAACCTCGCCTTTGCTCGTGAAACCGTTTATTGGATTTGGCGGAAGGAACAGCCCCAACACCGCCAATCGCGCCCTGCAGGAAGGTACCTTCGATTGGATCCAGACCTTCTTCAAAAATCTGCAATACGGTTCACTGCAGTTGATCATGCAATACTCCTATTTGACCCGCGCTCCATGGTTCGTCCCCGTTGGAGCGCCCAAGAATGCCCATCTCAGCATGTCTTATGTGAACCTGCGTTATGTACTGCCCTAATCTCGCTCACCCTCCTGAGCTTGGAGCGCCGGATATTTCCGGCGCTCTTTTTTTATGGAGTTTTATGAAGCCTTTTTATTCCGGCTCCTCAATGGCTGGTGCCGGTCAGCACCGAGATTTCTACTCTGCGGTTCCGTGAGCGGTTCTCTTCGGTATCGTTCGGATACTTGGGTTTTCCCTTGCCGTAGCCTTTCGATTGCAGCCTCGGAGCATCCACACCGTGTTTTGCCAGCCAGTTCGCCACGGACTCAGCTCGCCGCTGAGAGAGTTTCAGGTTGTACTCTACCGTTCCCCGGTCGTCGGTGTGGCCTTCCACCACAAGGTTGGCATTCGGATGTTGGTCGATGATGCTCGATTTAATCTGCTCCAACACGGCTTCGGCTTGCGGCTTCAAATCGTATTTGTCAAAGTCAAACAAGATGGCGCCTTGCATGCTGATACGGATTCGGTCGGCTTCTTGGGTGATCTCCGTAGTCTTCGCTTGTCGGAACGAACCGGCCAACCCGATGACGGTCCACATGGTGGGTGCAAACTCTGAAGGCCGGCCGCTTTGCGAGTTCATCGAAGGCCACGCGCCCGTCTCCTTTTGCTTGGTAAGCAGAAACTGCACAGCATGTTCGAACTCGGGCGTTTCAACGCTCTCGCCCGCCTGCTTGAATGCATAGAGCACCTGGCCGGTCGCGTATGCGTTAGCCTGCATGTCGGTGCGCTCACCCCATCCGCCATCCGGGTGTTGTTCTTTCTTGAGCTGTTCCACCACTCCAGGCACAAGTTTTCGTTGCAACGGTGTACCGTACTTCGACAAAGCAAGGATTACGAACACCTTGTCTTGCGTTGTTTCGGGCTTCGTTGAAGAAATAAATAGCAGACCTTGATCGGCCGCCCGCTTGAAGCGTAAGTCGTGGGATTGCCGGTACGTTGCCATGAAGGCAGACACGCTGTTTGCCGTTATCATCAGCGAACCTTGGTCAATGGGAGGCTCGGTATGGTCGCTGGGCATCTCTCCCGATTTTTGCTGCTGCTTCAGCAGCCATTCAGCGGCTTTCGTCAGCTTCGCATCTTTTTCTGCCGCAATATCTGCGTAGTAGCCGAGCGCCATGCTCGCAAAGGAAGTGGCGATAATATGTTGCCCGTCGTGGTAACTGCCATCGTCGTGCTGGATGGTTTGGGTGAACTTCGCCAACTCATTCAGGCATGCGCGGTTGACCACATACTTTCCTTTCTCTGCGACCGCCAGCCCCATAATGACCTGCGATTGCACGTGGCATCCAAAGCAGGAGTGCGACCTCTGCCAGTCGACCGCCGCGGTCTGCAGCCAATCAGCGCCCTTTTGTGCCGCGAAGCGCGGCGATTGGTTCCATGAAACCATCTCAGGGTTGCGGGTTGCCAACGGCAGGTAACCGGGCTGGTCGGCTTCGAGCACCTGTATTTTGCCGATCTGCAGCGCGTTCGGCGCGTAGCCTGAGACAACGCGGAGCTTTACATAACGCGCCTGCACAGGAGAAAGCACGACAGTCTGGTCGCCGGCAGTCTGCGTAAGCGTCTGTGACGCGGCTTGCTTGAAGCCGGAATCCACATGGTCTGAAGTCCAAACCTCCACCTCTTTGGGGGCCGTGTTGAGGTCCTTTGGCTGGGTGATCACTACACTGGAGATCAGGGCCGGCTCACGGCCGAAAAACGACAGCACAAACTCCTGTGGGAACTTCGCGGAAGCAGGCGCGGTCCATACCGGGTCGAGACGCTTATCGATC
>QIAW01000581.1 GCA_003225655.1 Acidobacteriota bacterium | reverse complement strand
AGGGTCTTCGCGAGCGTGGTGCGCGGCACGACGTCACCCAGGCCCAGCGTGAAGAACGTGGTTCCGCTCAAGTAGAGGTCGGAGCCGAAGCCGGACACCCCACCCACCACGGCGAGCGCCGAGCCCGCGGACCACTGGAGAATGCCGAAGGCCGTGAGGATGCCTACGGCCCACAGGCCGAGCAGTCCGAGGAGGGAAAGGGGGCCGTAGAAGCCGAGAAAGGCTTCGCGACGTCGCCCGATGAGGAGTCCGGCGGTCGCCCGCCAAGGGCGCCAGGTGAGGCGGTAGAAAGCGCGCGTGAGCCGAAAACGGCCGCTGATCCGTCGCGGCAGGATGATGGTCTCGAAGGCATCCCACAGCACGACCAGCAGCAGTGTCATACCAACGAGACCGGTGATCAGGCGCATGCTCATAGCTCTCCAGGTAGTTCCCCGTTCCCCTGTCCCGGTTTCCCCTTTAATGTATTGGCACCTATGCCTCCAAAGATCTGGGCCCGCGTGCGACAGACCGGCGCCCACGGCCTCCGCCGTGGCGCGTGGTACCCGGTGGTCAACGATCTAGGCCCAAGCATCGTGATCCTGGACGTCTCCAAGCGCAACGTACCGGTCCCGCGGGAATCGGTCGACCTGGCTGAACAGAGACCTGACCAGTGGAGCGTGGTGCGCTGGGATAGCTCGAAGCCGATCCCCCGGCGCATCAGCCAGGAGCACCTCCCGCTCACCTACGCCGTGTGTCCCTTCTGTCGAGCCCGCGCGTATGTCGTGGATGGGCAAGAGGATCTCGAATGTCCAGAATGCAAGAAGAAGAGCCGGGTGGACTGGGAGAACGCGTGCTGAGGAAGAAGTGACACGGGAGAAGTGAGAAGGCGTACGGATCAGACTTCTGGCTTCTCACTTCTCAGTTTCCGCCAGCGCGACCACGTCCCCGACTTGAATGACCGCTTCGCCCGCGTCCCCCACGCTGCAGTAGTATCCCCTCGTTCCCCCGTCCAGGAACTGCAACGTTTCCTTCAGCACATGGGGCTCGACCATCTCGTGTTGGTGGGCGAAGCCGCTGAAGGGCCGGCAGGGCGCGGCGACGCTCACCCGGCCCAGGGAGAGCCGGCGCTTGCCCGCCTCCGAGTGGATCACGAAGCCGTGCCTCGCCTCCTCCGGCGTCACTCGACGCGCGACATCTACCAGAATGTTCTCACCGGCGCACCCCGGCGTCATGTGGTTGCCGTAGCGATCGCGCATCGCGGCGTAGTGTGACGTAAAGCCCACGGAGAGGCTGTTGCGGCCTTCGTGGTTGCGGGTCGCCGGATGCCCGCGATGATGCACGTCCACGATTTCCTGTCCGTCCACCAGCGCCACGGCGCCGTCGGGTCCCACGCGCAACCGATCGGTAGCCAGGATGGCGCCGGGGTCGTATCGGCGCTGCGGCTTCTCGCCGATCTTCAGGGCGGAGCGTTGGATTTGCAGGCGGACGATCGGTCCGAGAACGAGGTGCGACATAGGTAAACAGTAACCAGGGCTTCGCGCGCCCGTGAGTCCCTCCGCGCGCTGCGGTTCGCCATTCAGCGGGCTTGGTAACTCAAATCGCCGCTCACCGACGCGCGCTTCCGGGACGCACGGGCGCGGTCAGCCCGAGCCAGCACTGCATTTCCCTTTTCCCGGTTCCTTTTTCCCGCTTTATTACTGCCATGCCGTCGATCACCCGCCGTACGACCGTCACCACTTGGGTAGGCAGCGTTCCGGTCGGGAGCTGTCACCCGATCGTGGTGCAATCCATGACCAACACCGACACCGCGGATGTGCAAGGCACCATCCAGCAGGTGGCCGCGCTTGCCCGCGCCGGCTCCGAACTGGTACGCGTTACCGTCAACAATGACGCCGCCGCCAAGGCCGTTCCTCATATCGTAGAGGGTCTGGCAAAACAGAATGTCCGCGTGCCGATTATCGGAGACTTCCACTACAACGGACACCTGCTGCTGACGAAATATCCCGCCTGCGCTCAGGCGCTGGCCAAGTACCGCATCAATCCCGGCAACTGCAGCATCGGCAAAAAAGACGACGACAACTTCAAGACCATGATTGAAGTCGCGGTGAAAAACCAGAAGCCGGTGCGCATTGGCGTGAACTGGGGCTCGCTCGACCAGCAGCTTCTGACCCGCATGATGGACGAAAACGCCCGCCTGCCTGAAGAGCAGATGAAAGACGCGCGCGATGTCACTATGGATGCCATGATCGAGAGTGCACTCCGTTCGGCGGCGCTTGCGGAAAAATATGGATTGCGGCGTGATCAGATCATTCTCAGCGCGAAAGTAAGCGGCGTGCAGGACCTGGTTGACGTCTACCGCTCCCTGGCCGGCCGCTGCGACTATGCGCTGCACCTCGGCCTGACCGAAGCCGGCATGGGAAACAAAGGCGTTGTGGCCAGTACTGCAGGCCTCGGCATCCTGCTGCAGGAAGGCATTGGCGATACTATCCGCGTTTCGCTCACGCCCGCGCCCGGCGGCGACCGCTCCGAAGAGGTCATCGTCGCGCAGCAGATTCTGCAGTCACTCGGCATCCGCAGCTTTACCCCGCAGGTCACCGCCTGCCCAGGATGCGGACGCACCACCAGCACCTTCTTTCAGGAGATGGCAGAGCAGATTCAGACCTACCTGCGGGAAAAGATGCCGGTGTGGAAGACGCAATACTCCGGCGTGGAAGAGATGAAGCTCGCCGTGATGGGGTGCGTGGTCAATGGACCGGGCGAATCCAAGCATGCCAATATTGGCATCTCACTGCCGGGGACGTTTGAAGAGCCCAAAGCCCCCGTCTTTGTGGATGGCCGCCTGATGACCACGCTCAAGGGCGATCACATTGTCGCTGAATTTATCAAGATTCTCGACGAATACGTTGACTCACACTACAGCGCCAAAGAGCGACAGCCGGAAACAGCGTCCGTTTAAATATCTCCTGTGTCATCCCGGGCAGAGCGCAGCGGAGTCGAGGATCTCGGTTTTCACCCATAGATTCTCAATCCTGAGAACGATAGAAATTTTTCATGGCGCGCTCCGCCTCTTCACCTGTACAGCACTGCGATGGCCGTGAACATGGCGAACCCCTCCTGCGAAGCGGGCGGATAACACACGCCAATTGCAATATTTTTGACTGTAGGATCAACTGCAGCTTTCTTTAATTGCGACGGCAAGCTCGCGGCGTCGGATTGAGTAAAAATCACGGTTGTGCCCGAGGCGGAAATATCGCGCCAGACCGCCTTCGGCGTAATACCAGGCTGGCATGCCAGTTCACGCAGTTTAGGAATGCTCGCGCGCTTCAGGGCCACAAGCCCGTTATTGGAACGGATTTGGTTTGCCTGTTTAAGAATCTGGTTTTCCGCATCGGCAACCGTTTGTTCAGGAACGCGATGGCTGAAATCTTCGGTTACATAGATCCTGTCGCATGAGTTCAACGTGCGCATTCTGCGCGGAATCGGACTCGGCAACGTTCTCGGCAACGGAATCAAATTTTCCTCCCGCCTGCGCCAGGCGCGCTTTTAACTCCGGCTCATCAGGAAACTTGTGCGAGAGTTTGCCCGCCCGCGCCGTTTCCTGGGAATGCTTGCGCGCAGCAGCGACAAGATGACTATCTAGTGCAAACAGTGGCAGATCGCGCTGCTTACGCTCTTGATTCACCAGTGTGTAGAGTTCCTTCTCGGCAGGGGTAAGGTTAGAAGCATTTTCGCTGCTGTGGCTGCTTTCGACGCTATGGTTCTGGAAGGCGCCGGCCACGCAGGCACTGCCAATGGCCAGGAGGATTGAAAAGAGGATTTGCCGGGCACGCATGACATTAGCATATTACAGCCGTAATGATGCCTGCTTCCCGGAAGCATACTCCGGGGTCAGCAACAACAATCTTACTGCAGGACCACCTGGTCATTCTCTTTCAACCCGCTGAGCACTTCTGTCTTGGAGCCATTGGAGATGCCTGCCGTAATCGCGATCTTGCGCTTGCCCTCTTTGGCTTTAGGGTCCACGACCTCGACATAGGCTTTCTTGTCTTTGTCGTAAATCATGGCGGCCTCAGGAACGGTAAGAACGTCGTGATGCTCTTCCAGAATGATTTCGGCGTTGGCGGTCATGGTGGGCTTCAGCACGCCGCCGGGATTATCAATCGAGACGCGCACTTCGAAGGTGGTGACGTTGTCTTTTTCCACTCCCATGGGAGCGATCTTCGTGACCTTGCCGTTGAAGGTCTTGTCTTTGAAAGATTCAACCTTGATGCGCGCCGGCTGGTTCATGGTCACTTTGCCGATGTCGCTTTCATCCACCTTGCCCAGCACGTAGACTTCATGGATGTCGCCAATGGTCATGATCTGCGTGGCCGCAGAACCCATCACCAGGATGGAGCTCACCGCATCGCCCACTTCCACGTCGCGCGAGAGCACAAGGCCGTCAATGGGAGCGGTAATGGTGGAATTCTGATACTCCT
>QIAW01000587.1 GCA_003225655.1 Acidobacteriota bacterium | reverse complement strand
TCAACCATCCCATATCTCGTCGAAGTGGGTAAGGCGAGCCATGGTGTAAATAGGCACCCAGCTCACAATCGAAAGAGTGAGAATGGAAACTCTACACCTAAAGCGAGTCGAGAATCATGGAGTTGAGGAAAGGTTGCGAGGTGAAGCGTAGGACGCTGAATCCGGTAGTTAGCCCCGAAATGAAACAGGTGGGAAAGGCTGAGGCCTTCTCGCGAGCCGCAAGCCACAGGGAGCAGCGCGCCAGGACGAGTGCTGCTCTCCAACCCGGGGTCGTAGACGGCATCGAGCAACACATTGTGACTAAGAGTTAGCCAGGCGGGCCAACACGCTCTTGGTAGGCGGGAGCCAACCGAGTAAGCCAGCGCAACTGTAGAAGGGAGGCTGGCAAAAGCGGGTTGGTGATGGGATGAGGGCCGGTTTAGCGGTGAAGCCGGGTAATGCCGGTGGAGTGAAGGCCCTCACAGCGCTCGCTCGCGGGCGGGCAAACATCTGCTACACGTAGAGGTAGAAAACAGATGGCAAGAGACCTAACGCGAATAGGGGAGAAGGCGCGCCAGAATTCACGGATGCGGTTCACATCGATCTATCACTTTGTGACTGACCGTGATCATCTGCGCGCTTGTTATGAAGGGATCGACCCAGATAAAGCTACTGGGATAGATGGCATAACCAAAGCGGAATATGGCAGGGAGCTAGAGAGCAATCTCGACGACTTGACAGCGCGGATGGGCCGGTTGGGTTATCGACCGCAACCAGTGAGACGCGTATATATTCCGAAGCCTGGCAGCAATAAGAAGCGGCCGTTAGGCATTCTGTGCTTTGAGGACAAGCTGGTGGGCCTGGCGCTGACGCGCGTACTGGAGCAGATATACGAGGCGGACTTTCTAGCAAGTTCGTACGGCTATCGACCCGGGCGCACACAACACCAGGCGCTGGACCAGTTGGGCCGAACCATCCAGCAGCAGAAAGTAAACTACGTCGTTGAGGCGGACATCAAAGGCTTTTTCGACCATGTTAATCAAATGTGGCTGCAAAAGTTTCTGGAACACCGCATCGGTGACAAACGAGTGCTGCGGCTGGTAACACGGATGCTGAAGAGCGGAGTGATGGAAGATGGGTTGGTGCGAGCCAGCGACGAAGGTGTTCCGCAAGGCGGAAACGTGTCGCCGATTCTATCCAACGTGTATTTGCACTACACGCTCGACCTTTGGTTCGAGCGTCGCTTTCGCCGCCAGTGTAGAGGGCAGGCCTTTTACTTTCGCTTTGCGGACGACTTCCTGGCGTGCTTTCAATTCCGAGAAGACGCAGAGCGTTTTCTCCGGGAGATGAGAGAGCGGTTGGAACAGTTCCACTTGGAGATAGAGCCAAGCAAGACGAAACTGCTTAGCTTCGGGCGGTTTGCGGAACGAGAGGCGACACGTAGCGGACGGAAACCAGAGACTTTCGACTTTCTGGGCTTCACGCATTATTGCGGGAAGAGCCGCCACGGT
>QIAW01000586.1 GCA_003225655.1 Acidobacteriota bacterium | reverse complement strand
CGATACTGCATGTTCACACCATTGCTCGGCGTGACGAACACAAATACATAGGACGAGTTGGCCGCCGTGGTATCGCGGATCATCACGCCGCTCTTGGCCCACGCATTGGTGTTCTGCTGGCTGGCCACGCGCGCTGTGATGGTCACATCGCCTGTCAACGATTCCGACGCGTAGTGGAAGTTATCAGAGGTGCCCCAGATGTCCGCTCCTCCGCCGTTCACCTTGAACGTGCCGGAGCTGAAGGTCGCGCTGCCCGCCAGACCCGGAGTGCCGATATCGGAATCGGTCCAGCCCTGCGGCAGCCCGGTGCTGGGATTCACCACCAGGGTTGTGGTAGTGGCATGCGAGAGGCTGCCACTAGTCCCGGTGATGGTTAGCGTGTAGGTGCCGGCGACAGTCGAGCTGGTGGTGGCTACACTCAGGGTCGAAGACCCGGAACCTCCAGTGATTGACGTCGGATTGAAGGTCCCAGTCGCTCCCGAGGGCAATCCGCTCACACTGAGATTGACCGTGCCGGTGAAGCCGTTGATCGGGCTCACACTCGCCGTGTAGCTGGTGCTTCTGCCCTGAGTCACAGTTTGTGAACTTGGCGTGGCCGAAATGGCGAAGTCCGGCGGCGCCGTGACGATTAAGGTCACGGTGGTTGAGTTGGAAAGACTTCCACTGGCGCCGCTGATGGTAAGGGTATACGTGCCGGGGGTAGTTGAAGTGGAGATCGAGATGGTGAGTGTAGATGAACCCGAGCCGCCGCTTACCGAAGTTGGATTGAAGGTCCCGGTTGCGCCTGCGGGCAATCCGCTCACGCTCAAGCTGACAGTTCCGTTAAACCCGTTGGAGGGGGTCACGGTCGCTGTGATATTGGCGCTTCTGCCGGCAACGACAGATTGCGAAGCCGGTGCGGCAGACAGAGTAAAGCCCGGCACGGCGGTCGCTGGTGAATCTTCGACCAGACTGAATTGCTGGTTGGAGCCGCCGTCGGACGGAAACTGAATAAGCTGCGTGCCCGGGGTGGTGCTGGCGCCGGATACATCAAGATACAGACCACTCAAGCGGTTGACGAAGTTATAGAGACCGTTATTGTCAGGTTGAATGAGCCATTCGTCGTTGAACGTGGAATCTGCCGTGTAGGCGGTCTGGATGACAGGCGTGCCGCTGCTCGAGCTGGCGCCCTGCACGACCATGACCAGGCTGCTATTCCCGTTCACCACCTTGTAATATCCATTGCTGGTGGGGATGAACTGCCATTCGTCGTCATTCGAACCATTGCCCAGGGCGCCCGGCTGGGCCGTGACCACCGCTGCGCCATCGGTGGTTGAAGCATTTTGCACGATAACTGCTAACCCGCTGTTGCTGTCATGGATCTGCAGGTTGCCGCTCACGTCCGCAGAGTTGAAGAACACTTCCGCCCCGCTGGTCGAAAGCGTGCCCCCGGACAAGTAGTTCTGCGAATAGTAATTCTGGGAGCCGAATTGCTGAGAGTTGATCGGACCGTTGATTATGATGTTATTGAAGAAAAAATTATCGGAGGTCAGGGCATTGCTCGTGGTCCCGATGTTCTTGAGTCCGCTTGCTCCCATCAGGCTGTTGGAGATAAAGCTGTTGAATGCGGTTGGCGGTCTAGCAGTGGTCGAGTTATTGACAACGGCGATATTATGCGAATTGTTATTGCTGATATTTCCAATGGAAGCATTGTGCTGGGCGCTTTGCTCGACGAAGAGTCCATAATCGTTGCTATCGCAAAAGTTGAACATCATCACGGATCCGAAGGTGCTGGAATCGGCATCGATGCATGCTCTCGTCAGGGTCACGGAATTATCGGAATAAAGAGCTTTCTGGTGGTTCAACTGCGACCAGATTCCCCGCGCGCCGCTCTTGTTGATCGTGCACCGGGTCACAACGTAAGGCGTCGTGCCGCCGCTGAAATGAATCGAATCGGAGCCGCTGTGGTGCGTGGAGTTGTCTCCAAAGTTCTGGATCGTCATCCCGTCCACCTGGATCATGGAAGCGCTGCTGGCGGAAAAGCCGGTGTGGCTTTCCAAGTTACCGCCATCGAGGGTGCCGCCGGAAATCGAAATGCGCGTCTGGCCGCTAGCTGAAGTGGCAATCGCGGCCGTAGCGGTTGTGAAGGAATCGATCTGAATCGTGCCGTTTAGCAGAACGCTGGTATTGGACGAAAGACTCAGCGCGCTGCCGCCCACGGTAAACGTCCCGTTCAAATGCAGCACGATCACATTGTTCGGATTTGCGCTGCGCGCAGCATTGTATTGGTTCTGCACATCATCAATCGTGGTCGAGCCGATGGTCAGGTCGGTGCGCCCCATGCCGTTCACAATAGTCGTGTCCGTATGCTGGTTATCAATCAGCGGCGGATAGAAACTGATGAAGTTAGTGGCATTGCCGGGCGTAAACAGGTTATCAATGAAATTGTTGCTGCTGCCGTTGGAGTTGATGCCTGCCGTGGTATTGCCCCCCAGGGCGTTGGAGACGATCATGCCGCCGGTGCCGCCGGCATGAATGCCAGTGCCGTTGTTGTTACACGTATTATTGGCAACCACGTTGTCACTGCCACCCGCGATGTCAATGCCCGTTGTGTTGTTGTGGCAAGTATTGTTGGCAATGTTGGCCCAGGCAGCAGAGACCAGGATGCCCGTCCCGTTGTCGTGACAATTGTTGTCGAGTACGGTCGCCTGCGTGGAATTCTGAATGTGGATACCCACCGAACTCGCGGATATATCCGTGCGGGTTACCGTCATCTCGTTATCAAAAGTCGAGTTGCCCTGACCATTCAGGGAGATGGCATCCGATCCGAAGTTCTTGAGCACGACCTTATCAATGTTCACCCGGCTGGTTGAGGAAGCGTTAATGCCCTGAATATTGGCGCCCTGGCCGTCCAGCGTCCCCCCGGATATGGAGACATTCGTCGATCCGGACGCGACCGTGATCAGAGGTACGCTCACCGAAGAACTTGCTGCCTGAAGGACCGCTCCTTCCGCGATGAGACATTCGTGGGAGCCGAGCACGAGTCCGGTACCGCTGACGGAATAAACGGCGCCCCGCAACAGGTGAATGACGATGACATTGCTGGGATTGGCGCTGCGGGCATTGTCAATCGCGCTCTGCAGCGAGGAAATTGACCCCGAAGTATCGTTGATGGTCACCACATTCTCGCCCGCCGGCTGCTCGATGAACGTCATGTTGGGCACGGTGTAAAGCGCGCGTACGGCTCCTTGTTTTGCGTATGCCGCTGACGCCAGCAAAGCGAGCGCGATGATCGAAATGAAAATGCTCTTCGATAGGGCGCTCCAAAGATCCGCGTTCTTCCTGCACGAGGTTGAAGATGTTAAGCCTGCAAGGAACTCGGATCGGAAGGACCAAATAGACATGTGATCTCCTGATTTTCCATCAATGGTTTAGGTTATTTTTTATTTGGCACTTTAACAAACCGTAATTGCATGACCTACAACGCTGTCGCAGGTTCTTTACACGGGCGGTGCTCCGATGTGAACGCACCGCGCATCCCTTAACCTAGCGAGCTTTACTGTTGCTGGCGACATCCGTGCGCCTGCGGGCATTCCGCAGGAAATTCGCGAGCTGTCTCCAATCGGCTTAAGTACTTGATTGTTCGGGAGTTGATGCCGACATGCCGGGATTGCAGAGCACCGATTACAGCATGCGCACTGGCTTCACTCAAACCCTACTGTAAGCGTTTCCACTCGGCCCCGAAAGGTGAATTCGCGGTGAATTCACAGTGAATTCTCTCTCATCCATAAATGGCGAAAATGCTGGTTGATTCACGTTAATCACGTTAATCACTTGCCTCTGTGCGGCTCAATAAACAAAATTCTTCAAACCTTCAGTGCCTTCCCAATAGCCTCTTTCTTTCTGGTGCTTTAGATTGACACTGTATGGCCAACCTAGATTCAGTTTGATGAAACTCTCTGAGAATCTCCGAGCCTAGCATTGCATAGCTATTGAGCAGAAGGCCGTTCGAGTTTGTGCTACGTCTCGAAGCTCATCTGAAGGACTGGAATTCAAAGCAAAGATTGAAAATATTTTGAAGGCATATCCTGCATATAGCTAACGCCGAGTCGCCTTGAATCTTGGGGGTCAACAGAAGGGAGTGCAACAACTCTTCGGCATGCAGGCCTACCGAGGAGATGATTTCAATTACTGGTTCCTTATGATTCGGTGCGCGATGATCTCGTAATTGTGCGCTGGGGGTTTCTTATACAAGAGGACTCAAAATAAGGAAGATTATCGGCAGGGCCGCTTCCCAGGACCGAGTAAAGCTTGGCCACCGCGACTTCATTAGTGTAGAAGCCA
>QIAW01000579.1:1541-8311 GCA_003225655.1 Acidobacteriota bacterium | reverse complement strand
GTAAGCTTCACGATTCGAATCGCAAAAGCTTTCGTTCTTGGCACAAATCGCCTGGCGCAGCCATAGGCGAAGTGATTAGACCACAAAGCAGCAATTTGGTTCAAACCTACGCAAGCAAATCCTACTTCACAAATCGTACTTCTTACTTCTGACTTCTGACAACTGTTTTTGCGCTGCCGACATTATCGAACTGGTCGTAAGCGCGGACCACGACCACATGCTCCCCCACGACAGCACTTGGAAGAGGGATATTGAAATCGTAATTCTCCGTTTTCGAGTCGGAGATTTTGCCCACGGGTTCAATAAACTGCCAGTCGTTGGCGTCGAAGGAATACTCCGCTCGCCGGATGGGAGAGAAGGTGTCGTTGGCGCGGAAGGTAACATGAATTTGTCCGCCGTTGTCGGGCAGGAAGGCGGCATTCAGGTCCTCGATCCGTGGAGGCGTGTTATCCACCTCAAAGCGCGAGCTTTCCTTTTCCGCCATCAGAGCGTCCTCGGGCGAATGGGAAGGAGCATCGGAAGCAACCATCTTGATGGTGTAAGCCCCATCGGGCAGCAGGTCGGTGTCAAAGGAGTAAAACTTGTCGGCAATTTTGTCTTTGGTGAGCGGTCTCCACTGGGTTTCGCCCTCGCCACGATAAAAAAGGGAGTAGACCAGATCGTCATTATTGTCATCGTGAGCCGACCATCGTACCGCTATGGAATTCCTGTCCCGGGTGGCCGCGGGGGCGAAACTTTCCATGCGCTGCTTAGGTTGCTGCGGATTGTTATCTCCGCCGACGATGACAGTTGTGCTCTCCCCAGAAGATTTGAGGCCGGCCGGAAAACGTGCTCCCACCTGTACGGCGACTTCATCAATCACGGGCGCGACATTCTTGGAGCGGTAGTTCAGAATGACACTTTCAATTTCTGGGGTCTTTTGCCCGCCATGCAGCACCGCCTTCCACTGAATAAAGCGCGCCGGTGGAGTCTTGATCAGGGATCCATCGGGCGAGCTGAAGTTAACTTTTTCCCAGGGACTCCAGTTGCGGTCCGGGTTGTCGACATTGCCGCTGCGTGCCAGGAGTTCAAAATTGCCCTGGCCGCGCACTTCCATGCGCCCCCATTGCGAGAACAGACGCGCATCAAAAACATCACTCTCGTAGTTTCCTTCGCTGTCAAGCGAGGGGCCGAGAACAAAAACTTTGCCCAGGTTGCTCGTGGCGGCATACAGCGTGCCATCCACTCCGTTAGCCATCGCCGTGACCTGATTGGCGCTGGCTTTCACCAGGTCGGTGTAATCCCCATGATCACGAATTGCGAAGATGCGTCCTTTGTTTCCCGTTCCCGCGACCAGCCGTTGCTTTCCGGCGATGCGTTCGAAGGCCAGAGCGTACACCAGCTCGTCGCGTGAGTTCCATAACTGCGTGGGGGAGCCGTCGCTCGAAATCTTGTAAATTTCGGAACCGCCCGCGCTTGTGGACATGGCCAAGGGCGAGGAACCAGCTCCTGCCTGCGGCGCAGCGGGCATGATGGTGATAGTCCCCGTCGTTACGGTAGGCTGATTCATCGGGGGCGCAGCTCCGGGTGGGGGCGCCGGCGCAAGCGGCCGCTTCTCCCCGATGCCCGAGGCGTAGATATTGTTATCTTCATCCACTGCCAGCGCTGTGATTTCTTTTTTCGAAGCGCTATACAGGACGAATGCCTCTCCTGAGGGCGTTATGCGATAGATAAGCCCGCTGCCGTCGGAGCCAGCCAGCAGATTGCCTTGACGGTCGAATGCGAGCACACGGATATGGGCTTCGTCACTCTTAAAAAAGAGGCTGCCCTCGCCGCTTTTGCTTACCCGGAAAATCTGGCCATTATCGCCGGTAGCTACGTAGAGCTGCCCACTCTTATCGACTGCCAGGTCCCAGATGTATTTGGTTTGCGGATCGAAAAAGACTTTTGCGTTCGTGTTCGCAGAAGATTCCTGGGAGCTGCCCACCTCATCAGATTTCTTTTCGGCCTTGGAAGAGCCGGTCTTCGAATTGGAAGCAGAAGCGGTCTTTTTTTTCTCGTTTGCAGGCAGGGAAGCCGGGCTGAGCTGGATGCTGTAAACCTTGCCATCAGGAGATGTGGCGGCATAGAGCACGCCATCATGCTCGGCGAGCGCCTGTATTTGCAGCTCCTTAGGTTCAAAGATGACCTGCGATTTCCCGTCGGGGGTAATGCGATACACCTGGGCCGGACTGCCGGCCGCCGCATACACGTTGCCCGCGCTGTCGGTGGTGACCGCCCACAAATAGGTGGAAGGGGAAGTGTAAAGCGGTTTGAATTGCGGGGCCAGCTCCAGCGTGCCTTCACTGCGGATAGCTACGCTACGGGTCGTGCCCTTTTCGAATTCGTCGAACTTAGATTGCTCCCAGGTTTGCGTACCGTCGGCAAAGACCCAGGCGGCAGAGAGAAGAAGAAAACACGAGATATAGAGTTTCATGAGTATAGAGGGTTGGAATCGTCAACACTCTAGTGTACGACAATCAGGAAGTCGGTTTCCGCCCCGCGGAATAGTTCACACAAAGAGCGTTATTTGATGGCCACGCTGATGACCTGCGAACCTGAAACGACGTAATCCAGCGGCGTGGAAGCCTCGCTGACCGCCGATTCTCCCACCACCATCATATCTTGCGTGCCGCGCAACCCTTCCATGACGTTCATGACCGAGAGTGGCAATGTGGGCATGACTTTGTCTTCAATCATGGCCTGTGGGTTAGGCTCCAGGATGGAGACATACAGGCGGTTGTTGGCATGTTCTTTGTTCAGCAGGGCGATGGTCGAGCCCAAATCAAGCCGGCGCGAAAAGTTGGAGTAGATGTGCCGTGTCCGGTCGAGACTATCGCTGTCGCTGACCAGAATCCGCAGGTTGCCTTGCGGCGCCGACGTGGGAATCTTGATGGGAATGTGCCGGATGATGCGCTCACCGCGATAGGGGCGCAGCACGGCTTCGACTACGATTTCGTCGCCGGGACGAGCTTCGGTGACGTCAGTACGCGCGGTTTCGAGGTGAGCGGTACGCCGGTCGGGAACAACGTCAAACTCCAGTTTCACCCCTTCGACCTTGGGTCGTGAGAACGGGTTATCAAAGATCCGGTTAAAGCGGTCACCCAGCAACAGCGCGGCGCCCAGGGCAGCGGGCGTGCCGCCATCGGCCGGGGCAAACATGTTTTGCAACGAGATGTCGGGATATCCTCCCACGCGGATCTTGCCATTAATGTGGTATGTCACTTCGGAGCCATAGTCGTTGGCGTTTTGCAGCGCGCTGAAGAGCGTGACCATCATGGCCAGCGGCGTGAGCTGAGGATTGTTCAGCACCTCGTAGTGATATTCACGTGGTTGCGGCGTGCCATGCACGGACAGCGTGACCGGAATCATCTCTGGGGTCTGGCCAAATCGTCCCAGGATGCCGGTATGGCGGTCCTGCACGAAACTTCCAATCGGCTCGGTTGTATTGATGATTTTGAAGGAGTTCAGCGGCGAAGCCAGAGTTGTGATTACGCGCGCTTTGTTCATGGGGATATCCACTGCGCCGAATTGCAGCACCGGATGTCCGCAGGCCAGGAGCCGCTCTTCATCAGCATAGGTGACGGTGCAGGTGGCGGCAATATCCAGGTCGCCGCGGACCAGCACCATGCTAACCGACGAGCCGGGCTCGATGGGTTCCGGCTGCTTCTCATCGGTGACCGAACCACCGCCCATCACCGGGGTCATACCCATGGCTGCAAATTGCGGACTGAATTGCCGGATGGCCTCTTCTGAGAATCCGCTGAAAACCAGCGGCGCATCAATAGGTTTGAGGATCTTGGTAATGTCGCCCAGGCCGGCATCGCCCTGTCCGGGAGCCGAGGTGGTGCTGGCCGCGGGCTGTACCGGAGTCGATGGCGTCACGCTCTTGGCCGGCTGGCTGCGGTCGAACTCGTTGATCTCCATCATCTGCTCGATTGGGGTAACACCGCCAATCGGCTCTTTGGAGAAAGCTCCGATACGATATGAGAGCGCGCCGACAAGTTTGCCGTCTACATAGACGGGGCTCCCGCTCATGCCCGCCACCACGCCGGTGTACTCGGGTTTGGAGCCGAGCAGCCGCACCAGGATGAGGTCGGTTCTTGGACCGTTGAAGTTTCTCAGCACTCCGAGAATCTCCACATCCATGGGCTCGGGCTTTACTCCCTCGAACACGGTGTAAGCTGTGCCATGCATGCCCGCACGTACCTCGGAAAGAGGCATAATAGGAGTATGCGGCTTGGAAGCCGGGGTTTGGGCCAGACAGCAGACTGGGAGCAACAGAAAAAGAGCAAAACAACGCGCAACAACGAAGTGTTTCATGCAAACCACACATTTTTCCTTGCACAGCCGGGTCAACCAGCCGCGCAAAGGACAGTCCAAAGAAGGGCTTTGGTGCATCTATATTAGCATCAGCTAGTCCATTTCGGGTTTAAGAAGGCGGAGGAAAAACTATGTCTCTCTCTAACAGCTCAACATATGCAGAGAATTTTTCGAGACATTTAAGGTCTTTGCCGGGTGGGAGTTCAACCGGCCCAATCGCGGTTCTTCTGCTCACCGCTGTGCTCTTGGTGCCGGGTTCTCTGCTTCTTGCACAAACCGGCTCTTCCGGCAGCTCCAACAACGGCTCTCAGCAGCAACAGAAGCCACAACAGCAACAGAAACCGCCCGCACAAGAAGAGGCCCCTGCGGAAGCCGGCGGCCCTCAGGGCGAAGTCAACCCGGTGGCGGTGCCTAAGAAGAAAGAAATTCCTCCTGAGCCACCCAAGCGCACCGTGAAGAACCCTGAAGGTATGCCCGACTACACGTTGCACGTAAATGTGCCCCTGGTGGATGTTGACGTGATGGTCACCACCAAGAATGGCGAGTTCATCCCTGGCCTGAAAAAGGAAAATTTCCGCGTTCTAGAAGACGGCGTTCCCCAGCAGATCACCAATTTCTCGCAGGCGGAGAAGCCGGTGACAGTGGTAATGTTGCTGGAATTTGCCGCCAATCACTATGCTTTTATCAATGACATGCTCACCAACGCCTACACTTTCGCCAGCACGTTGAAGCCCAACGACTGGGTGGCAGTGATTTCTTACGACATGAGGCCCGAGATACAGCAGGATTTCACGCAAGACAAGACCAAGGTATTCGGCGCGCTCAGCCATTTGCGGATTCCCGGCTTTCGCGAGACCAATCTTTTTGACGCTCTTTTTGATACCCTTGACCGCGTCGACCGGATTGATGGACACAAGTACGTCATTCTCATCTCCAGCGGAGTCGATACCTTCAGCAAGCTGAACTATGACAAGATCCTGAAAAAGGTCAAAGCCACGCGCAATGTCACCGTCTACACCGTCAGCACGGGATGGCTGCTGCGTGAATACCTGGAAAGCCATGGCATGATCAACCCAGGAAACACCATGCCCGGGACCCAGGACCTGATGGACTATCTGCAGGCCGACAATGAAATGAAGACCTATGCCTCGATTACCGGGGGCAAGGCCTACTTCCCGCGTTTTGAAGGGCAGTTCCCTGAGGTGATGGCCGACATCAGCAACTCAATTCGCAATGAGTATCTACTGTCATACCACTCCACAAATCCCAAGCAGGATGGAAGCTATCGCAAAATCAAAGTTGAACTGGTAGATACCGGCGGAGGACCCATTAAGCTGAATGTGAACGGTAAGCCAGCCAAATACAACATCATTGCGCGCGAGGGATATACGGCGAAGCATGAAGTGGAGTAAGAAGCACTCAGCGGTCAGCATTCAGCACTCAGCCAAGACATGGGGTCATCGGATCATTGAGTCATTGAGGAATTGGGTAATCACGTAATTGGGAAATTGAATTCAATGACCCAATCACGCAATGACCCGATGAATCAATTCGCAGTGGCTGAATGCTGATTGCTAAATGCTGAGTGCTCTTCTAAATCTGAAAAAAGTGATCCAGCACTAAGAACACCGCGACTCCCACAAACACCAGCAACGCCATACGCATGCCGGGCTCTTGGTTGACCTCAGGAATCAGGTCGGAGGCGGCTACGTAGAGGGTGACGCCGGCGGCCAGTGGAAGCCCCACGCTGACCGAACCTTGCAGAAGGACCATGGTCACCACACCCAGGAAGGTCGCTGCTCCCAGCAGGCCGGAGGCGCCCCAGGCAGCGGCGCGGCTGCGCCCGGCTGCCAGCATCACTGAAGCCACGGTGAATCCCTCGGGAATCTTGTGCAGGAAGACGGCAAAGAAAATCAGCCAGCCCAGCCGCGCTGAGACGATGAACCCGGAGGCGATGGCGATTCCGTCAAAAAAGGTATGAATCATCAGACCCAGCAGCACGGAGTAGGTGCGGTGCGAATGCACAAACTCATGCTCATGGGTCTCTTCGCCGAAGTGGAAGTGCTGAGCCAGGGTGTGCTCAAAAAAATGCACCAGGAAATATCCCGCCAGGATGAACAAGGGCGCCTGTTCCGGATTGCGCCGCCAGCTTTCGGGCGCCATCTCCACCAGCGCCACCGCCAGCATGAAACCCGAACCCAGAGCAATGAAGTAACGCAGATAGCGCCGCTCCCAGCTCTTGTGGATGATGATCGCTCCGCCAAATGCGTTGGCGATTGCTGCCGTGATTCCAAGAAGGAACGTGATGGTGAGAAGGTTCACGAGTAGTTCTCGGTTCTCAGTTCTCGGTTCTCAGTTGTGGTGCGGATGGTATTCAATAGCCCATTGAGTATGCGGGCAACTTCTGTAGTTTGCTTCAGAAGTTGGTC
>QIAW01000579.1:0-1477 GCA_003225655.1 Acidobacteriota bacterium | reverse complement strand
TTAGACAATTCTTAAATTCCAATTTGGAAAGACGAGATTGGCCTTCTGCGATGTTACTGGGGATTGAAACAGCAGCCCGCCGCAATTGGCTTGTAAGTCCGTAGATTTCTTCTTTAGGAAATTGCCGCGTAATTCTGTAAATCTCGGTCACAAGCGCTATTGCTTTTTGCCATGCAATCAAATCACGATAAGACTTTGCCATAATCCTCCTTGTAGTCTAGGACCTGAACGTTCTGAGGAGAAAGTATTCAAGGACTCATCTGAGAACTGAGAACCGAGAACTGAGAACTATACCAACAATGCGTGCGTTATCCTGAGTGCCGAATATGCATCACATCCCCATCCTTCACAATGTAATCCTTGCCCTCGAGGCGAAGCGTACCGCGGGACTTGGCGTTGGCTTCTGAGCCGGCATCGAGCAGCGTATCCCAATGGATAGTTTCGGCGCGGATGAAATGTTTTTCCAGATCAGAGTGAATGGCGCCTGCCGCGTTCTGCGCGCGCGAGTTGCGCTCCACCGTCCAGGCACGGCATTCGTCTTCACCCACGGTGAAGAACGAGATCATTCCCAGCAATTCATAGGTCTTGCGGATCAGGCGGGTGAGGCCGCTTTCCTTGAGTCCATAACTGGAGAGGAATTCGGCGGCTTCGGCGTCGCTCATCTCGGCGAGTTCGGCTTCGACTTTGCCGCAGATGGCGGTGGCCCCGGCATTGGGGCGCAATGCGACCTCGGCGAGGCTGAATTTCTGCACGGCATTTTCCAGTTCGCTGCCCAGTTCGCTGCTCTCGTTTACGTTGAGCACGTAGAGAATGGGTTTCTCGCTGAGGAACATGAATCCACGGACGCGCTTTTTGTCATCCGCAGACATCTCCATCTCGCGCAACGGCTTTTCCGTCTCCAGGTGCGCCTTAGCACGCTTGATCAGATCGAATTCTTTCTCGATCTCCGCCGTCTTCTGCTTCTTCAGGTCTTTTTCCAGCCGCTCCAGACGTTTTTCCACCTGGCCGAGGTCGCTGACCATCAGATCGAAATCAACGTTCCTGATGTCGCGCAACGGATCGATGGGGCCGACGTGGGGTATGGCGGGATCGTCGAAGGCGCGGATCACGTGGGCCAGCGCATCCACCTCGCGCAGGCTGGCGGTGAAGGCGGTTTCTTTCAGAGCCTCGGCGCCGATGGCGGCCACGTCCACGTACTCGACGGAGGCGTGCACCAGCTTCTTGGGACTGTAGAGCGCGGCCAGCTTGTCGAGGCGGTCATCCGGAACCTTGGCCACGCCGATGTGGGCCTCGCGGGGATTGGAGTAGGCCCCGGCTTCGAGCTTTGCCTTGGTCAGGATCTTGAACAGCGACGTTTTGCCTACCTGGGGCAGGCCAATAATGCCAGTTTTCATTGTGTAATTGTGTAATCGGGTAATTGTGTAACTTTGGTGATTGGGTTCGTTCCCTTACAGATAATAAAGAGCCGCGGTGGAAT
>QIAW01000578.1 GCA_003225655.1 Acidobacteriota bacterium | reverse complement strand
AAACAACCCTGGCTTGTGCGATTGGCCGCGCCTAACGTTTGCGCGATTTCAAAGATCTCAGAAAAGCCAGGCTCAGCGTTCTGGAACGCCAGGACAATGATGACCCACAACTCATAAGGAGTCAGGGTTTGATATCACATTGATGCCGGCGAGTTGGAGCAGCGGTTTTACAGCTCGGCCGGGGCGTACGAGTTAATCTCGCAATTCAGAAGGATTTCTTTGAATTCCGGTTTTTGCCACGTCATAATGTTTTGACTCCTTGAATCTTTGAACTTAAAACGGCAGAATCATAGGGCTTCAACTCTTCGCAGTCAAGTTTAGACCCGTTAAATTCGCCAACTTTGACCGTTAAATTATTTTGGCGATAGCACCTTTCAGGCAAGCTCATCTATCCCCAGTATGATCTATCACACACCCAGGCCACGGTGACATCTCCGCTATTTCTGACAGCCCAAGCTAATGATGCAAGAAAGACTGATTAAGGGATGTTAAATCGCGGTCCGCCAAGTTAAAAACGTTAAATGTAAAGCCTGCATCATCTACGTATCCTGCGTATATCCGCGGATTCCGCTGTGATATGCTCATCCGTAAGAAGCTGCCTGGGTATGCAAAAACCTGAAAATAATCGATTAGGTGCTATGCAAGAGTCTGGCAATGCCGCTCAGAACCCCAAAAGTGCGGGCTCCGAGCGGGCAGCGCTGCACGACTTGGATGGTCCATCTATCGTTATACATTCTAAAGTGATAGCTTCCAGCGGGGATTCTTGCCCATCGTCAGATGGGGAAGCCGCAGACCAACCTACGAGGGAACAAGAGAGAGCGGAACTTGCAGGCGTGCTGGGAACGGAGATATTCAAACGCTCCCCCAAGCTCTCGCGTCTGTTGAGCTATCTCTGCGATAAATATTTTAATGGCGAAGGTGACGAGCTTAAAGAATACAGCATCGCCGTGGATGTGCTGGGGCGCGATACCGAGTTTGATCCGCAACTCGACGCAGTGGTACGGGTTGATACCCATCATCTAAGAAAACGGCTCAAGCAGTACTACGCCAGCGAGGGAAGCAGTCATCGGCTGCAAATTATTATTCCCACAGGACAGTACACACCAAAATTTGTACTGTCTCCAGACTCCGGCCAGCCGCAACCGGCCGACCTCCACGAGGCAGTGACCCTGGCAGGCGAGAGCAGCGAAGAGAAAAATCTGGGAGGAGGCCGAGGAGCGGAAGAAAAATCAAAACCTTTCGTACCCAGTTGGCTGCGACTCGCCGTGGGATTGGCTGCCGCTGCCGTTGCTCTGGCGGGCGGGTTGCTATGGATAACAATGGGCCGGTCGCGCTCAGCCGATGCGGAAAACGCGACTCAAAAGCGAACAGCGGAAGCTATTGTTTCGCAGGCAGCCAATGCGGCGCAAAACAAAACGGGCGCTGCTGCCGTTGCGCCAGGAGAGGCAGAGGGAATACGCATTTTGGCGGGCGATCATGAGGGCAATTATGTCGACAAAGCAGGCCATCTCTGGCTCTCTGACCGCTACTTTCAGGGCGGCGAAACCTTTCGCCGCAATTCCCGCGAGATTGCACGCACGCAAGATGCGGAAATCTTTCGCAGCGGACGGGAAGGCCAATTCGTGTATGAGATCCCACTCAGTGCGGGAACCTACGAACTCCACCTCTATTTTGCCGAAACCGGTTTCGAGAGCGAAGCCCTGCGCAGCGTCAGTCTCGCCATTAACGGATTGCCGGTTTCGACGCTTGACGTTGCTTCCGATGCCGAGGGGGTAAACACAGCGACCGTGAAGGTTTTTAAGGACATCTCCCCAGCCAAGGACGGCATACTGCACCTGACCTTCCAGGGCACGGGCCCCAGTTTCGTAAACGCCTTGGAGATTTTGCCGGGTATTCGGAATAAGATGCTGCCCGTCCGATTTACGGCGCGTGACACGATTTATCGCGACCATCTCGGCCAAGTCTGGATGCCGGACCAGTACTTTCTGGGTGGCCGCAGGTCTTCGCGAAAGACCGCCATGGAAGGGACGGCCGATCCGGAGTTGTATATTGCGCAACGGTTCGGACATTTCAGCTATTCCGTTCCCGTGGCAGAAGGCGGCCGCTATGCCATCACCTTGCATTTTGCCGAGACCTACTTTTCTACTGCTGAGTCGGTGGGCGGCATGGGCAG
>QIAW01000584.1:644-3239 GCA_003225655.1 Acidobacteriota bacterium | reverse complement strand
GTACTAGATGCTGTTGCCATCGCTTTCCTGTTTTCGCCGCTCACTGCCGGCCGCGAGTTCCGGGAACACGCTCTCGATCAGGCCAGGAACGATCTTCAGCTCAAAGTTAAAGAAGTTGGGCCGCTGATGGGCATGCAGGAGAAACTAAAAAATGCGGATAAAGATCTGAACAAGTTTTACAGTAACCGTCTGCCTGAGAGGCAGTCGGCAATTGCCACTGAATTGGGTAAGCTTGCCGAGCAAAACAGCGTGCGAATCGGACAGGAGAAATTTGCGCCCAAGGCCTCCGCACTGCCCGAGATGACCGAAGTCAATATCGACGCCAATATCGAGGGAGATTACGTCAACCTCGTCAAATTTATTAACGCCCTGGAACGTGACAAAATGTTTTTCATTGTTAGTAGTATTGGCCTGGCTGGAGAACAGAGCGGCGGAGTCAAGCTGGCCTTGAAAGTGCAAACATTCTTGAGAAGTTAAGCATGAAATTGGGAGCAGACAATCCGAAGAAGGTGATCATCACTGCAGCGCTAACGGTTTTTGCGCTGGCCCTTTTTATTTACATGGTTTTCAGCGGCAGCGGACCGGCAACGGCTTCCGCCAGCGCAACCCAACCTCGCACAGCTACTCCGGCGGCCGAGTCGCACCAGGCGGCACACGACGCCGCATTCAGGGCCAGGCTGAACAGCAGTCTCGATCCTTCGTTGCGTACCGACCTGCTGCGGGCCAGCGAGGGAGTTGTCTACAGCGGCACGGGACGCAATATCTTCAAGGCCGAGCCAGACCCGCCGCCGGTCGTCCTGAAAGACGCAATATGCTCTCAACTAGGTGGACCCAGCCTTGGAAAGCCATACTGCAGCTCCATTGGGCCAGGCAAGCGCCCCCCACCGCCGCCAATCGATCTGAAATTTTTCGGGTTTGCCAGTAAGCCGGGAGAAGCGAAAAAGGTCTTTCTCTCGAAGGGCGAAGACATTTTCATAGCCAGCGAGGGTGAGATCGTAGACCGCCGCTATAAGATTGTGCGCATCAATGCTACATCGGTCGAGATTGAAGATATGCTGAACGACAACACGCAAACTATCTTTCTCACCCAACAGCAGGGATAAACGTGCTCCGTACAAGATCAATCCAGGGAAAACGGTCGCGCAAACATCGCCAGCGAGGCTACGTCATGCTGGTGATCCTGCTCATGCTGGCTTTGTTGGCCATAGCCCTGGTTGAGGCTGCGCCTTCGGTTGCGGTCCAGGTCAGGCGCGAGCAGGAAGAAGAACTGATTCACCGTGGTAATCAGTATGTCCGCGCCATCAGACTTTTTTACCGCAAGTTTGGCCGCTATCCCACCAGCCTCGATGAATTGAAGGACACCAACCACCTTCGCTTTCTCCGCCGCGAATACAAAGATCCCGTCACCGGCAAAGAGTTCGTGCTGCTGCATCCTGCCGACGTTAAATATCAGCCCACCGGGTTTTTCGGCAAGAGCCTGCTTCCGCCCGGTGCGAACTCCAACGGCAATCCCTTTGGAACCCCAGTGGTTTCTCCGATGACGACTCCGGGAATACAGGGTCCTCCTAATACTCCGCCCACCGGAGATAACATGCAAACCCCTGGTGGACAGGCGACCCAACCACAGCAGCAGCCGGCAGGCCAGACGGATAGTAACGGGTTGCGGCCAGGCCAAATCTTCGGCGGCGGACCGATCGTGGGAGTTTCCAGTAGCAGCCCCAAGGCTTCCATAAAAATATGGAGAGAAAAAGACCACTACAATGACTGGCAGTTCTTCTGGGTCCCAGCGATGGATCAAGTGGTTCCCGGTGGCCAAATGTTTAACCCAAACAGTCTGGCCCCGGGGGGCAATCCTCCGCCTGGTGGTGGGCAAGGCGCCCCCCCGAGTCCGCGATAGAAGTAAAAAAGCCCCACGCCAGTGCGCGGGGCTTACGTACGATCTCTTTAATTCTACTGATTACACGTTGAAGGAGGAGCCGCAGCCGCAGGTGCTCTTTACGTTGGGGTTTTCGAACTTGAAGCCTGAACCTTCCAGCGTGTCCACGTAGTCAACCACGCAGCCGTTCAGGTACATCAGTGAAGTCGCGTCAACGTAGACCTTAAGGCTGTCAAAGTTGAAGGTTTTATCCATCATTCCCGCAGTGTTCTCGAAGGCCATAGAGTAGGAGAAACCCGAGCAGCCGCCGCCGACTACACCCACACGCAGTCCAGCCGGCACGGGATTTTGCTGCGCCATAATCTCTTTCACCTTGGCAATAGCGTTCGGTGTCAGGATAAGCGGCGCAGTCTTGGTTGAGCCCGGAGCGGTTTCAACGTTCGTTGTTGTTGTGGTGGAAGCCATGTGAGCATTTCTCCTTAACTTCTTGGGAAAATATCGAACTTAACTGAATTATAACATTTCTATCTCATTGGATGGATTTGGAATCGAACCCACGAAAGCGGGTGAACGCGAAGGAAAATCACGCATACAGGCATGTGAATTCGTGCGAGAAGAAATGCACCTGTGGTCCGCAAAAACTTCGTCGGCGATCTAACCGACGCAGAATCAGTGGTTAATAGCAGGGATGTTTTGACCGAACTGACGGCTTCTGGAGA
>QIAW01000584.1:0-613 GCA_003225655.1 Acidobacteriota bacterium | reverse complement strand
TCTGACGTACATGTTGCGATTGCAGACAGTTTGCCGAATCTTCTATATATGCTAGGGATCTGCTGCGTGAGAGACTGCGCGCTTTTGCCCTAGGACCTCGCTGGCGGCAGATGGGAAGCTGACCTTTTCACGCGTTTGTGGCTAGTCGGCTGCGCCTTTGAGTTCCAAAGAGCTGAGAAACCGTCAACCGGGGCAAAAATATAACAACAGTTAACCCGCTGATTCGACGTCAGTTAGATTATCGACGAGGTTTTTGCGGACCACAGGCGGGAGGATGACTGGTTCGGGTACGTGGCCGAACCTATGGGATTCCTTCGATTTTGCTCGCGTTGAAGATCAGATCAAACGGCTTTCTGTATGTGGGACATGCGTCGCGTTGCATTCGAGGCGCGTTTCTTCTGCACGTTCTTATCGCGACGCCGCAATCTGCCTGGTTTTCACCTGAATCGCAGACGAGGTCTCCACTATCTCGAGCCGGATTATCAACTGATGTATCTGTTGCTGCCATGCCTTGATCTGCTGCTGTTTGCGAGCTGTTTTTGCCCAGCCTCACGTTCATCGCGCTGCCCTGCGATCATCCGCCGCTGGGCTTCATTTAGCAGCATGGCATTCT
>QIAW01000582.1 GCA_003225655.1 Acidobacteriota bacterium | reverse complement strand
CATTTTGAACTCTATTTTCACTTTTGGCAGGACGCTGCCACGGCGGCGCAATCGTCATCCACAGCAGAGCACCGGCGGTAGCCGTAGCCAATCCAAGCACGAGCCAACGCCGCTTTGACATGTGGATTGCAGGGTGCTCCCGGCTGCGCTTCCCTGCTACTATCAGACCCTCAGGCGTTACCGCCTCATCTTCCTCCGGGAGCTGTGCTTGTGGAGATGTCCCGGCTTCTGGGTACAGCAAGAATTGCGGTATGTACTGTCCCTTAGGA
>QIAW01000583.1:1103-13406 GCA_003225655.1 Acidobacteriota bacterium | reverse complement strand
CCGTTACCCGTCTCCCAGTAGAGATCACCATTGGAATCCACGCTGGCGCCTTGCCCGGCCTGCCAAATGCCACCCTGGGAGCCGCCGGGGGTGTCGTTAAAGACATGGACCTGTTGCAACGTCGAAGCGTCATAACCCATAACGAAACCGTGATATCCCCCGAAGTCGCAGTACGATGACCACGCAATATAAACAACACCCTGGGAAAGGGTCAGCGCAGGGCGTTGGTTGTGAACGACGGGATCAAATCCGTTTGCCTGTATAACCACCTGGGCGCGATCATTGCCGGTTGTGATGTCGATTGCGTGCAGTCTCTGTACCGTACCGCCGCCCTCAACCGTGCGGGCTACGAAGTACATGGTGTTTGTAGAAGAATCAATGACCGGCGTGCCCACGATTCCAATGTGCCCAACCATGTCAACGTAAGGGTTGCAGAAACCACCGGTACCAACTTCGGTATGATCGGTGGGGCGGCCACCGTTATTAAAATTGCGCGACCAAAGGGCAGTGCCACCTCTGTCAGCGTCGAAGGCAAATACGGTGTTGTTCGACGTGGCGACATAAACCACGTTATGCGTCACGCCACCGATGCTGAGAGCTGCAACATACAGTGGCGACGCCCACACCTGGTCATCGACTGCCAGCTTAAACAGCAGACCAAACTGGTTTCCGTTCACGTTGGATGTATTGAGTGTGGTCTCGTTCAAATTGGCGCCGGTTCGCTGGTTGTTATTGTGCTGGGTTAAAACGCTTACCTGCGCTGATGCACATATATTGACGAGCAACATAAACACTGCCAAACTCAAAAACACCACATACTTCCGCAGTTGTGTCATTTTCATTGTGTCGCTGCCCTCTCACCCTCGATTACGCTTCTTTCGACACGACTAGGCTGTCGTGGCGCTTAAGAGCGCGGGGAATTTTCCGTCTGGGACCCAGAGGAGTCAAGTTTCATTGGGTTAATCTAACAATTTGAAAAGTTAACTTAACAGGCTGGAGACCCTAAACATCCAGGGTTGCCGGTCTCGATCACAAAATGCGCCTACTCGGTTGATGGCTCGGTTAAACTTGTGGGGCTGGTTGGGTCAACGGCTCCATGTTTAATCGGCAAAAAATTAACTGCATGAAATTTGATTGCTAAAGTGAAACCCTACGATCATCAAGCTTTGCAGTCTCTGTAGCCATGCCCTTACGGAACTATTATCAAATACACTCTAGTGTTTGAATTGTGATTCGCTTTTACTGGAATCCTTCAGGGCGCCGGCGGAATCCAACGTCGTATGAATACACCGAATGCAGCAGCAGCCGGAACAGTTTCGATTGGGGAAGAACTCGTCGTAAACCGTTTGGGATTTGGCGCTATGCGCCTAACCGGCGAAGGAATCTGGGACGATCCCAAAGACCCGGCAGAGTGCAAGCGTGTATTGAAGCGCTTGCTCGACTTGAACGTGAATTTCATTGATACAGCAGATTCCTATGGCCCCGAGGTCAGCGAAAACCTGATTGCCGAGGCGCTGCACCCTTATCCGAAAAACCTGGTCATCGCCACCAAGGGCGGACTGACGCGCCAGGGGCCGGACCAATGGGCTCCGGTAGGTCGTAGGGAGTACCTGCGGCAATGCGTGGAGATGAGCTTGCGCCGCCTGAAGTTGGAGCGGATTGATCTTTACCAGCTTCACCGCTTCGATCCCAGGGTGCCGGTCGAGGAATCGCTGGGCGAGCTGAAAAAGATGCAAGAAGAAGGCAAGATCCGCTACATCGGAGTCTCGGAAACTACCGTGGCCGACATCCAGCGGGCGCAGCAGATCGTCAGGGTGGTGAGCGTGCAGAATAAGTACAACATCACCGACCGGGCTTACGAAGACGTCGTTGAATATTGCACCAAGAACAAGCTCGCGTTTATCCCGTGGTTCCCGCTCGCGGCCGGAGAGCTGACCAAGCCGGGTGGGGTCCTCGATAAGCTCGCCCAGGCTCACAATGCCACCACCTCGCAAGTCGCAATTGCATGGCTGCTCCGCCGTTCACCGGTGATGCTGCCGATTCCGGGCACATCGCGGGTCAAGCACCTGGAAGAGAACGTGGCGGCGGCAGAGTTGAAGTTGAGTGAAGCCGAGTGGCAATCACTCGAGGAGGAAGCCAAAAAAGCGGCCTGAGGGAGCGACATTGCCAGAAAGCATCGCTATCGGGTCAGTTATTTGACACATTTTGTTTTTCCCGGGCCTGGGGAGTCAAATTCGCCGTCTCTTCTTCTGAGTCCTTCGGCAAAGCACGCCTTCGCCCGAGTATAAGCATCCCCAGCCCGAATAGCAGCAGCACTATTCCCCACATCAGATTGATGTTGATGCCCAAAGAACGCTCATACAAGGCACGATTACTGAGGGCACCAAACACGGTCAGAACAATCCCAAACACCGTAAATAGCACGCCAATTGGCAAACGAATGTCGAGTCCCATGTGTGCGGAACCTTTCTTTGTACTTTTTTAACTACTAGAGCAGTTCCAGAATTGGTGTACCCGCGCTGCACCGGGGCTGAAGCCCATTTTTTGTTTTGCATCTCACGCGGGCCTGAAGGAAGGCCCGCTCTTCCAGCGGTAGCGGATACAGTAATTGTAGAACCGGTCTAAAAAACTTTTACCAGAAAATAAAATTAAGTACCGCCGTCGCGACCAGCACGAAAACCGCGAGCCAACCCGGTTTCAGATACCACTTCATGTTCTCCTGTGCCGGACGTGGCGTCAGCGAGTATACCAGCCCCTTCAACTCTTCCTGATCCCGAGGCTTGGTGGCCAGGCTGATGACAATAGTGACGACAAAACAAGCGGTCCAAGCAAAAATCGCCGTCCAGAAGTTCTGCGCCATCTCGCTGGGATAAGTGTGTACATTGCCCAGCCAGCCTCCTTTGACTCCAGGAATAGCTCCTGTCGGCAGAGTATAGGCGTGGTGCATGGCGGCGGCTAATGTCCCCGACAACAAGCCGAAGAAAGCACCGTGGCCGGTGGTTCTCTTCCAGAACATGCCTAATAGGAAGGTCGCAAACAGTGGCGCATTCACAAAGGCAAAGACTAATTGCAGCATGTCCATGATGTTGTTAAAGCGGCTGGCCATGTAGGCTGCCAGAATGGATAAGCCTATGCCGAACACCGTAGCCATGCGCCCCATCCACAAGTAATGCTGATCGCTTGCTCCGGGACGCACATACGACTGGTAAATATCGTAGGTCCACACCGTGTTGAATGCCGTCACATTCCCTGCCATTCCAGACATAAAGCTGGCTAGCAAGGCAGTCAACCCCAGCCCTAACATGCCGGTGGGAAAATAGTGCAGCAGCATCTGAGGAATGGCGAGATCGTAATCCAATTGCGGATTGCCATTCTTATCGAGCAGTGGACGGTTGGTCCCAGGTTCAAGCTTGGCCGGAATCAAACCCATTCCGGCATTGGCGGCGGGTACCATGCCCTGTGTACTGGCGACCTGTATCGTGCTTTGGGTCGCAGGCGTAGGCAAGGCAATCGCAATCAAGCCGGGTAAAATCACGATGAAAGGAAACAACATTTTCGGAACGGCCGCAATCAGCGGCGTGCGCCGGGCTGAGTTCATGGAGTCGGCGGCCATGGCGCGCTGTACCACCAGAAAATCCGTGCACCAATAGCCGAACGAGAGCACAAAGCCCAGCCCCATCGCCAGCCCGAACCACTCCACACCCAGGCGATTGGTATGGGCGCTTCCCATGCCTGCCCACGAATGGGTGTAACCAGAGGACAACGTATGGGTTAGGCCGTGCCAGCCTCCTACATTCTTCAGTCCCAGCAGCACCAGGGGAAATAATCCCGCAATGATCAGGAAAAACTGCAGCACTTCGTTGTAGATGGCGCTAGTCAAACCGCCCAGCAGGATATAGGCCAGCACCACCGCAGCCGAGGCCACAACACCAAAATGTCATCGAGAATGTGCAGGGTCTGGATGAGCTTGGCCATGGCGTACATCGAAATGCCCGAAGAGAAAATCGTCATGGTAGCAAAGGAGATGGCGTTGAGCGCCCGCGTCTTTTCGTCAAAGCGCAGTCGCAGATACTCGGGTACAGAACGCGCCCGCGAGCCGTAATAAAACGGCATCATGAAAATGCCTACAAACACCATGGCGGGAATGGCGCCGATCCAGTAGAAATGGCTGGTGGCAATGCCGTACTTGGCGCCCGAAGCCGCCATGCCAATCACTTCCTGCGCGCCCAGGTTGGCCGACAAGAAAGCCAAACCACAAACCCATGCGGGAATAGAACGGCCAGCCAGAAAAAAATCTGTGCTGGTGCGAGTCTGCCGTTTAAGCACCACTCCGATGCCCAACACAAAGACGAAATATACTGCCATGATGATCCAGTCAATGCTGGTCAATTGCATGTGGAAACTCTCCGTTGAACGAATTTGACCAATTTTCCATCGCAGCGCAAGCTAGGCTATCTGCTGGTTTCATAAATCCCCGAGGCGGCGAATTTTGAAAACCTCAGGGGCTAAAGCCCGCATTTCTGAAAGCCTTTAACGGCACGGCTGAAGCCGTGCCCTTTCAAAGCCTATTTATGAAACCAGCTTTATTGCGCGGATTGCTCACTGATCTCACTTTTTAACCTTGACCTCACCTTGCAATCGGATATCGCGGGAAGAAGAGCCTACCATAATTTGGTAAGTACCAGGTGCTACGATCCAACCATGACTCTTTACATCCCAATACGACAGAGAGCGCGCCTCCAGCACTAAGTGCACATGGACTGCCTTGCCTGGCTTCAACATCACTTTTTGAAAACCCTTCAACTGTTTGGGCGGCTGCGGAACCGCATTCGTCGAGGGCATGCCCAGATAGAGCTGCACCACTTCTGCCCCCCTCGCGGCTGCCCGTATTGGAAATGTCGAAGTCCACAGTTATGCTGGGCTCGTGTTGGCCGCCGAGAGAGATCCCGCTCGGAGAGATCTTCAAACCTTTACCGGCAGCACAAGGACGGCACGTACGGTAGCTGAGATCAGGCTGCTATTTTAGGCCTGGCAGCAACACCACTGGCACGGACCCGGAACCCAAAGTTGACCGGAAATCGGTTGGCCCGGTCGGATGATGCTGCGCGCTAGCACGGTGTAGAAGCTGAGTAGCTTTCATGCTTCGTTCTGTCGCGCCCTTACAATTGTCCGAAAACCTGGCCGAGTGCCACGCAAGATATTTCTTAAATTGTGCTGTTCCGTTTTGTACTTGTTCCGTGGCAGTCTCCCTGCTTCATAAGGCGCAGTCAAGTTTCATTAAGTTAAATCAGCTTGTTATTAAGTTAACTTAACAACCCATTAAACTTAACAAGATCCTGCATACCATCCCAACCCCCTCGCGTGTCTCAGTGCAACGGTGGCAAGATCGGACATATAAGTGAAGGTACTGATCGCAATAGGTAGCAAGCTCTAAGAGTTGGTCGACCCTTTGGTAAGGCGTCGCAAATCGCGTTTTTTGCGTCATTGTGGCATGGAAAACCCCCTCATCGAAGAATTTGGGAAGAATCAGGGAGGAGAGCCAATACACTGGCAAACTCTATCCAGTCGCCAAGCTGGTTCTCGTAGTTACCGTCGCGGTTTTTTTGCTCGAGGCCCCGTTATCACCGTCACTGTATTATTGTCGTAATTCACAACGTAAACCTTATTCGTCACTTGGTTCACCGCCAGTGCTTGCGGATGTATTCCCACATTTAGCGTGCGACTTTGCTTCGTGCGACCGTCAATCACCATCACGTTGTTACCGAACTGGTTGGCCACATAAATCCTGTTGGTCGCCGAGTTCACTGCCACGGCAAACGGATCGGCTCCTGCCTCTACGCTGCTGGTGTTGTTCGTGGCCCCATCAATAATGGTGATGTTGTTACTATGGGTATTGGTCACGTAAATTTTGTTCGTTGCTGTGTTTACCGCTATAGCGACCGGGTCATGGCCTACCGTCACCGTGGTGGCGCTATTTGTTACCCCGTCAATGACAGTAACAGTGTTGTCGGTGTGCTTCTCCATGTGATTGTTGGCCACATAGACCTTGTTGGTCGCAGGATTCACCACAAGTGTAATCGGGTTCGTTCCTACCTTGACCGTGTCGGTGCGGTTGGTGCCGCCATCAATCACCGATACGCTGTCACTATGGCCATTAGCGACGTAGATCCGATTGGTCACCTGGTTCACTGCAACAGCGCGCGGCTGCCCTCCTACATCGACCGTACTGGCGCCTTGAGTAGCCCCATCAATCACGGTCACACTGGAGCTGCCGCCATTGGCCACATAGATTCTGTTGGTCACTGGATTCACCGCCACGGCATTTGGGAAATGCCCCGCACTCACCGTATCAGTGTGGTTCGTCCCCCCGTCGATCACGGTTACATTGTCGCTATCAAGGTTCGCAACATAGATCTTGTCAGTCCGCAGGTTCACGGCCACAGCATACGGATGGGTTCCGACCGTGATTGTGCTGGTGTTGTTCGTGGCCCCATCGATGACGGTCACAGTAGAGCCGTTTGAATTAGCAACGTAGATCTTGTTGGTTATAGGATTCACCGCCAGGGCAGCCGGTCCGCTGCCCACCTGCAGCGTCGCCGTCACCCTCTGTGCGCCGGTTGGCAGAGAGAGAACGAGCACGACCAAAAAGAGATCTTGGATCAGGACCGACCGCATTCCCTTTTTCGCAGTAACTAACAATGAGAAATCACTTTTTTTCATTATCGTGTAGTCCCTTCTTCTCTGCTCCCAGCAGCAACGGGTGGCTCAGGGGGCCGTATTTCGTGCACAGGAGTTTCCGTTACTCTTCCAGATCGAGTCAAGTTATGTGTGTTAACTCAACTGTTTAATCGGCAAATCTAACTGCATGAAACTTGATTAGTAAAAAGTGCAACACTATGATCGTCACGCTTTTTGAGCACGCTGATGGAGAATTCCTCCCGTCCCAAATAGGGTTTCCTAAGCGTAATGTATTGACTCTCTCACCGGACTCTCCATGGGGCGGGGGTGGTCTTTTTCTAGCTCTGATCCATGCACCAAGGCAAGTCACAATAATTTTTTGAAGATGGCTACTTCAGGCTCTTACCGGGTATTTTGATCGGCTGCTCAGTGGCAGCCTTCGTCAAGCGTTAGGGGCGCGCACCTCGCAAAACCCTGGCTGGCGTCAATGAAACAGTTAACTTAACTCCATGAAACTTGACTCTGTTTTCAAAGAGCATAAACTCCCGCACCTGTTGGAGTATTCACCTTTCGACGGCGTACTCAGCAATCAGCTACAAGGCTAAAGACATAATGAAACAAGAATGAGCCTTAATTGCGAAAATCCGAATCAGGAGAAACTAAATTATGCAAACTACGGTGTTTCAGGCTCCAAGAACGGGCATGGCATCAAGATCGTGGATAAGCTTGACGTATTTGCTGGCAATGGTGTTTCTGTCACTCATACTTGGACAGACGGCCAGTGCGCAAAGCTGGAGCCTGGCCTGGAGCGATGAATTCAATGGCCCGGCAGGCTCGGCGCCCAGCGGCGCCGATTGGTCATTCGTACTCGGTAAGAACAATGCCAACGGTGAACTGGAGTTCTACTGTCCCCCAGGATCGAACACATCACCCTGCAACGCAAGCACCCCTAATATTTTTGAAGATGGTAAGGGCAACCTGATCATCCGTGCCATTAAGACACCGAGCGGAACATGGACCTCGGGGCGCATGAGCACGTCAGGGAGACACACATTTCAGTTCGGACGAATGGAAGCAAGGATGAAGCTCGTGCCGGCGGCCGGCTTCTGGCCGGCATTCTGGATGTTAGGCACCAATATTGGCACCGTGGGCTGGCCAACTTGCGGTGAGCAGGACATTATGGAGTGGGTTCCTCAATATACGCCGACGACCACGTCTTCCACGATTCACGGACCTGGATATTCCGGAGCGGGAGGCATTGGGAGACGATTTACTTTCCCGAACGGCGGCAGGATCGATGATGGCAATTACCACACCTATGGAGTGGTTTGGTCTCAAAACAGGATGCAGTATTACAGAGACGATTGGACTGCGCCTTTCTTTACCGTGACCCCGAGCGACATCCCGGCTGGTGACCAATGGGTATTTAACCATCCCTTCTATCTCTTATTGAACTTCGCCATCGGAGGCGGCTTTCCTGGTCCTCCGAATAGTTCGACGCCGAGTCCCGCCGATGTATTGGTGGATTATGTTCGCGTGTTTCAGCCTTGCTCCTCCTGCACGCAGCCCGTTGACATCAATTCCGGTGGAGGGGGCGTGGCTCCATTTGTTGCCGATAAAGACTTCAACGGTGGTACGGCCTCCACGCATGCGGTGACGATCGACACCTCCCATGTAACCAACCCGGCGCCGCAGCAGGTCTATCAATCCATCCGCTTCGGCGATTTCAGCTACACCATCCCCGGCTTTACGGCCGGATCAAATCACACTGTGCGCCTGCACTTTGCGGAGACCTTCTGGACCACCGCGGGCCAGCGCGTCTTCAATGTGTCTATCAACGGCGCGACCGTGTTAACCAACTTCGATATTGTCGCTGCCGCGGGAGCTACACATCGGGCGATCATCAAAGAATTTCCAATCACGGCGAACTCAGCAGGCAACATTGTGATTCAGCTCGTTTCCGTAACCAATAATGCCGCAATCAATGGAATCGAAATCCAGTAAACAATCTGAGCCTTGTGCTATTTCGCATTCAGCCGCTCGCGTCATCTAACGCGGGCGGCTGCGAATAACAGGGTCTCCATCAGGAGTAATAGTTTGCCAGGAGGCGAACAGTTTTATGGACAATGAATTCGAGATGAAACAGCGCTCCAGTGATTATCATGGCGGTACGGCACCGCGAAGCGGTAGGTTTTATTTCCCCCAAGGATTCCTGTTTATTCTGATGGGCATCCTGATCTTGTTCTCCGCAGGAGCGCAACCATCCATGGCACAGAGTGTCGGCGGTAAGGTCTTTGCGCCGTATATTTTGACTAACAGCCCGGTTCTCGTCTCCACATCGCAGTCTTCGGGCATCAAGTTCTTCACGATTGCCTTCGTGATCAGTGGTAATGGCTGCCAAGCGTCACTTAACGGAACGCCTCTTGCGCAAGAGAACTCAATCGCCGGCTCTATCAACAACCTTCGCGCCATTGGCGGCGATGTGATCATTTCTTTTGGAGGGGCTGGGGGGCAAGAGCTGGCCCTCACTTGTGGCAGCGTGTCGAGCCTGCAAAGTCAGTATCAAGCTGTCATTAACAAGTACAACGTCAAGGCGCTGGACTTCGATGTAGAAGGCCCGGCTCTCGACAATACCAACGCTAATGATCGCCGCAATGCCGCGCTCGCCGCATTGCAAACGGCAAACCCGGGCCTGGTCATCTCCTATACCTTGCCTGTAGCTAAAAGCGGCCTGGAACAGAATTCCATCAATCTTCTGCAAAACGCGCAAGTGCACGGAGTCAATGTAAATGTAGTCAACATCATGACCATGGATTACGCCAATGACAATTCTGACATGGGAGCAAATGCAATCAGCGCTTCGAACGGCACGATCAGTCAGTTGCAGGCGCACGGAATGCCGTCCAACTTAGGCATTACCCCGATGATCGGCCTCAACGACACTGCACCGGAAACATTCACATTGAGCAACGCATCTGCGGTAAGAACGTACGCCGACTCCAATTCGCGGGTCACCCGCATCACCTTCTGGTCGGTCGGACGCGACCAGCAGTGCAGCGGACCCATAACCTCTGCGTCCGATAGTTGTAGCGGCGTTGCCCAAAGCATGTGGCAATTCGCTCACACCTACACGAGCTTTGGCGGAGGCACTCCGCCTCCGCCCCCTCCGCCCAGCATCGACCCCAACGCCTGGTACAACGTAGTGAACCAGAACAGTCAATCGTGTGTGGACGCCAGGAAGTTCGGTACGGCAAACGGAACCATCGTGCAGCAGTGGGCTTGTGGCAGTCAACAATCCAACCAGGAATGGCAGTTCCAGCCAACGAGCGGCGGTTTCTTCAAGGTTGCGAATCGCAACGCGCCGTCGGAAGTGTGGGACATTGCCCATGTGGGCACCGCGAATGGCAGCCTGATCCAATTGTGGGCCTTCGGGGGTGGACTGAACCAGCAGTGGCAGCCGGTTTCAACGGGCAACGGCACTTTCAAGTTTGTCGCTCGTAACAGCGGCCGGTGCCTGGATGTGCCGGCAGCCTCTACCGCAAACGGGGTGCAGCTACAGATCTTCGACTGTAACGGTACCAGCGCTCAGTCTTTCAAACTTGTTCAACAACCATAAAGCCTCTCTGCAATCACATTCCTCCACCAGCAAGGCTTTTTGCCGTCGCTGGTGGAAGAACCTGCGGAAAAAGTATGGTTGAAATGAAGGTCCAAATGAAACAACGCATTCTGTTTTGTGTTTTGATTTCCTGTGAATTCCTGGTTTTTGCATCTGGAAGTTAATGGGCACAATCAGCGGTGACTGTCGCCCTGAGCCCCAATAATCCAGGCGCGGCCATCCCCCAAGACTTCAACGGCGTCAGCTATGAGACCTCGGCGCTGCTCGGCGGCAACTATTTCAGAAGCTCGAACCAGCCGCTGTTGCGAATGTTCAGCCTCTTGGGCATCAAGAACCTGCGCATCGGCGGGAACACTTCGGACACGGGGACACTGCCTTCGCAGCCGGACATCACAGCGGCGCTTGATTTTGCGAACGCCGCCAACCTGAAGCTCATTTATGGTCTGCGCTTGAAGACCTTCGATCCGGCGGGGAGTGCGGCTACCGCAAACTTCATTTTGAATTCAAATCCTACCGGCTTGGTTTGCTTTGCGGTCGGCAATGAGCCGGACTTATATCTCAGCGGCTATCCTGCGTACAAATCGGACGCGCAGGCCTATTTTTCCGCCATCAGTGACCCGCGTGCCAAGTTCTGCGGACCCGATGTGGCCGGAGCCTCCTCTTGGGTGGTCAGCTATGCGACCGATTTCGCTCCCGGAGGGAGAATCGCGCTGGCCGACCGCCACAACTATTTCGGAGGTAACGGCCAATCCATTAGCGCCTCGGCGGCGAGGGATTTGATGCTCTCAACCAGTTTCGTGAGCAAGTACCAATCCAGCCATGATTCCTACGTGCCCCAGGTGCTGGCCACTGGGCTCACTTATCGACTCTCAGAAACAAATAACTTTTTTAATGGCGGTAATCCCGGCGGTAGCAACTCGTTTGCCTCAGCGCTCTGGGGCCTCGATTACATGTACTGGTGGGCAACACATCAGGCCGCCGGCCTCAATTTTCACACCGGGGATCATGTCTCCGGCGCCACAACCTCCTATGCTCTTTTCCAAACCTCTTCGAGCGGTTACCACGTTCATCCTCTCGGATATGGCGTCAAAGCGTTTGACCTTGGGGGGCACGGGAGGATCGTACCAGTGGCCATCGGAAATCCGGGCGGAGTCAACTTGACGGCGTACGGAGTTCTGGCAGCGGACAACAGTCTTTTCGTCACCATCATTAATAAAACGCACGATTCCGGGGCCGTCACCGCGAATGTGACCATCCAGCCCGGAGGGAGTTACGGATCGGGTGAAGTATGGCTGCTGCAAGCGCCCAACAACGATGTCTCGTTGACCGAGGGGGAGACCTTGGGCGGGTCGGCCATCGGGGACGATGCCAGTTGGACTGGGACACCAATCCCGGTGACATCATCCGGGGGAAACTTCCTGTTGACGCTCTCGCCCGCCACGGCTGCTGTCCTGAAATTGACCGCGGGCACTGGACCGTTGCCTCCGACCGGGCTGAAGGCAACGGCGGGTAACGGCCAAGTCAGTCTCTCCTGGACTGCTTCGACGGGCGTCAGTAGCTACAATGTGAAACGCACTACGACAAGTGGCTTAAACTATGCGCTCGTAAAATCCGGTGTGACCGCAACTAGCTTTACCGATACTACCGTGACTAACGGCACGACATATTTTTATGTCGTGTCGGCGCAGAACGCGAACGGCGAAAGCCCCAACTCCAGCGAAGTCAGTGCAAAGCCGGGGCCACTCATGGTCATTGCCATCAATGCCGGTGGACAGGCGGTGGGTGCGTTCGTGGCCGACAGGGATTTTACGGGCGGCATTACTATCAATCACGCCAACACCATCAATCTGACCGGAGTAACCAATCCGGCTCCCATGCAGGTCTACCAGACGGCGCGGATAGGAAATTTCACTTATACGATTCCGGGGTTTACCGCCGGATCAAGCCATACGGTGCAGTTGCACTTTGCCGAGACCTTCTGGACGGCGGCTGGCAAGCGCAAGTTCAAC